>CAYMYD010000058.1:10522-11767 GCA_964394535.1 uncultured Propionivibrio sp.
GCACGCCGACGTTCTTCAAAGGCACGAATCTTGTCGGCATGGCGCAGGGTCAGGCCGATGTCGTCCCAGCCGTTGAGCAGGCATTCCTTGCGGAAAGGATCAATGCTGAAGGGAATGAGATGACCATCCGGGCGACGCACCGTCTGTTCCGGCAAATCGACCAGCAGGCGGTAGCCCGGCGTAGCATTGACCTGCTGGAACAGCGCCTCGATTTCATCCGCCGACAGCGTGATCAGCAGAATGCCGTTCTTGAAACTGTTGCTGAAAAAAATGTCGGCGAAACTCTCGGCCAGAATGACGCGAAAACCGTAATCGAGCAGCGCCCAGGGCGCGTGTTCACGGGAACTGCCACAGCCAAAGTTCTTGCGCGCCAGCAAAATGTTGGCCCCGGCATAACGCGGCTGGTTCAGCACGAAATTCGGGTTCTTCGGGCGCGACGTGCAATCCTGTCCGGGCTGGCCGACATCCATATAGCGCCACTCGTCAAAGAGATTCGGACCGAATCCCGACCGCTTGATCGATTTCAGAAACTGCTTGGGGATGATCGCGTCGGTATCGACATTGGCCCGATCCAGCGGTGCCACCAGTCCGTCGAGGCGAATGAATTTTTCCATGATTTTCCTTTTCAGCCTTAGCGGGTCGCCGCTCTTTCAATCGCCTTGCCGCCTTTTTCAATGTCCCTGCCGATTCCCTGAACCGTATTGCAGGAGAGCAGCGGAATGACAGCGACAATGAGCACGACAGCAGCAACAATTCTTTTCATGATTTCCTCTCAAAGCAGATCGCGAACATCGGCAAAACGACCGGCAATCGCCGCCGCCGCGGCCATGGCCGGACTGAGCAAATGGGTACGCCCCCCCGCGCCCTGACGGCCTTCGAAGTTGCGGTTCGACGTCGAGGCGCAGCGTTCGCCCGGCGACAGGCGATCACTGTTCATCGCCAGACACATCGAGCATCCGGGCATCCGCCATTCGAAGCCGGCCGCCTCGAAGATCTTGTCCAGCCCTTCCTGCTCGGCCTGCGCCTTGACCAGGCCGGAGCCGGGAACCACCATCGCCAGCTTGACGTTATCAGCCACCCGCCGCCCCTTGGCAACCTGTGCGGCTGCACGCAGGTCTTCAATCCGCGAGTTGGTACAGGAACCGATGAAAATCTTGTCGACCTTGATCGAACTGACCGGCATGTCGGGTTCCAGCCCCATGTATTGCAGCGCCCGCTCGATGCCTTCGCGCTTGACCGGGTCTT
>CAYMYD010000059.1:0-11504 GCA_964394535.1 uncultured Propionivibrio sp.
GCTTCCATCGGCATGGTCTTGACACTGCCGACAATCGGCTTGAAGTCCATGCACGCCAGGATGTCGCGTTCGATGTCGATGCCGGGAGCCACTTCGATGAGTTCCATGCCCGCCTTGGTCAGGCGGAACACGGCGCGTTCGGTCACGTAGAGAATCTCCCGCCCTTCCGTGCGCGCGAAGTCGCCGCTGAAGGTGATACGCTCGACCTGTTTGACGAACTTCCTGGCCTTGCCGCCCTGCTCGATACGTAGCTGGCCGTCCTTGAACCCGATTTTGGCACCGGCTTCAAAGGTGCCGCAGAAGACCACTTTCTTTGCGTTCTGGGCGATTTCGACAAAGCCACCGGGGCCGATCAGTGCGCCGCCCAGATGCGAGACATTGACATTGCCACGGGTGTCGGCTTCGCCCATGCCAAGGAAGGTCAGGTCGATTCCGCCACCGCTGTAGAAATCGAACTGTTCGATCGAGGGGATGATCGCATCGGTATTCTGTGCCGCGCCAAACAGCGTGTCGTCAAGCATCCGGCCATTGTGTACGCCCTGTTCGACGCTCATCCACAGGGTATCGCCGATACCCTGTTCGGCAATCACGCCGAAAATGCCACCGGGAATGCCGAAGCCGAAGTTGAGCGAAAGGCCGGGGCGCAGTTCCATCGCAGCACGGCGGGCGATGATGCGCCGTTCGAGTTTGGTCGGGACTTCTGCCGACGCCGCATTTAGGGCAGCGCGCTTGGCACCGCTGACCGTCGGGTCGTAGGGGCGACCATAGAACTGCAGCTGCTCCGGTGCTTCCACGACCGCATCGACCATGATGCCGGGAATGCGCACATGGCGCGAATGCAGGCTACCGGCCTCGACGGTTTGCCGTACCTGTGCCAGCACGATACCGCCGCTGTTGTGCGCGGCCAGTGCCATGCTGTGGATGTCCATGTCGATCGGCTCTTCTTCCGGGCTGATGTTGCCCTGAGTATCGGCGTAGGTGCCGCGCACGATGGCGACATCGACCTTGAAGGGTTTGTAGCGCAGGATGTCCTTGCCGTCGATGTTCATCAGTTCGACCAGCGTTTCCTGGCTGCGGGCGTTGCAGCGACCGGCATCCTGACGCGGATCGGCGAAAGTGCCGACGCCGGAATGGGTAAACAAGCCCGGCCGTCCCGCCCCGATTTCCCGCAGGAGGTGCTGGATGACACCACCGGGGAAGCAATAGGCCTCGACCTTTTCATCCTTGATGAGCTGCTGCATCTTCGGCGACCAGGTGAAGTGCGCGGCGATCACCTTGCGCACCATGCCTTCGTGGGCGAAGCGGTTGGTGCCCAGCAGGTCGCGGTCACCGAGGCCTAGCGAATGCACCAGCGTGAGATCACGCGGATGACCGGTCTCGAGAAAGCGTTTTTCGATGGCTTCAAAAATGGCTTCGGCAGAAACCATGCCGGCCCCATTGCCGCTGATGGCGACGGTGTCGCCGTCCTTGATGAGTGCGGCTGCGGCTGCCGCGTCGATGAATTGGGTTTTGGCCATGAGAGGCTCCTTGGATGAGTTGAATGGGGGGTGAAAGGTGAAAGGTAAAAAATCAGGCGCTTTGCGCTTTGAAAAGGGGAAAACCCATCCTGTCACGACCCTGGCCGGGGGTTCTCCACCTTTCACAGCTTCTAACAATTGCGATAAACCGCCTTGCGTTTTTCGATAAAGGCGCGGACGCCTTCCTTGCAGTCTTCGGTAGCAGCCGCCTGGGCGACGGCGCTGGCGTGGTGCTGGCGCAGGTTGCGGTGCAGGTTTTCCAGAAGACCCTTGATCAGCGCCATTGCTGACGGGCCATTGGCCAGCAGGCGATCAAGCCAGGCAGCAAGCTGGGTGTCGAGATCGGCCATGTCCTCGGCGATTGCCGTGATCAGGCCCCAGTCGCAGGCTTGCGCGGCGGGAATGGGGGAGGCCAGCAGCAAGAGGTGCCGCGCCCGTGCCGGACCGATCATTTCGGCCAGCCGTGTCGTTCCCATCCAGCCGGGGATCATCCCCAGCGTGGCTTCGGGGTTGCCAAACTTGGCTTGCTTGACGGCAATGCGCAAATCCGCCGCCATCGCCAGCTCCAGCCCGCCGCCCAGCGTATGGCCGTTGATTGCGGCGATCACCGGTTGCGGCAGGGTGGCGATTTTTTCAAACACCTCGATCCCGCGAATGATCCAGTCCCGGCCCATGTCGTGCGGCGTGAGACTTCCCCAAGCCTCGATATCGCCACCGGTGCAGAAGAAACGTCCGCTGGCGCGCAACACCACGGCGCGTGTGTCACGCTCACGGCGCAACTCATCGGCGATGTCGGCGAGGCATTCGAGCATCGGCAGGGTCAGCGCATTGCCCTTGTCCGGACGGTTCAGGGTGATTTCTGCCCAGCAGAAGCCCGCCTTGTCGTGTCGCGTCAGCAGTATTTCCTGTTCCATGGTTTTGCCCTTTCAATATTCGGATCAGTAATGCGGAATTGCTAGTCCGCCATCAATGGCCACGGGTTGTGCGACGGTGTAAATCAGTCGGCCTTCTGCCATGCAGAGTACCGTCGATGCAACATCAGCGGGGGTTCCCCAGCGGCGGATGGGAACGCTGCCGGAATCGAACATCGCGTCGTATTTGGCTTTGACCGGGGCGGTCATTTCCGTTTCGATAAAGCCGGGACGGATTTCATAAACACCGATGCCTTCGTCGGCCAAGCGCACACCCAGAAGTTTGGTCGTCATGCTGGAGGCCGCTTTGGAAATGCAGTATTCGGCGCGGCTGATTGAGGCCATCGTGGCGTTGCTGGACGTGATGTTGATGATGCTGCGATGTTGTCCGCCAATCTCGCCTTGTGAAATCATCTGCCGCGCCACGCACTGGCTCAGAAAAAACACGGCGCGGGTGTTGACGTTGATGCAGCGGTCAAAACTTTCCGGCGTCGCTTCAAGCAGGTCGCCGCGCTGCATGACCGTGACCCCGGCGTTATTCAGCAGGCAGTCAATGCGACCCCAGCGATTGATGGCGGCATCCAGCATGGGCTGATGCTTTTCCAGATCGGCAATATTGGCCGGGAAGGCGAGGCTGTCCGCACCGAGCGCCTGCAACTCCGGACGCAGCTTTTCCAGCCCTTCCTGGTTCAGGTCGCCGAGCAAGACATTGAAACCGGCCTGGGCAAAAGCCAGAGCGCAGCCTTTGCCGATACCGCTGGCTGCACCGGTCACCATGGCGACAGGGCGCGAGGAAGCTTTGTCCATGAATCTCTCCTGAGATGAATTTAGGCGACAATATTAACTGACTGGTTGGTTGTATTCAAGGGCAAAAAAAACAGAAAGCACCCACCGCCGCCTTGCGGTTCTCTCAGGGTTTTATCCAGCAGGCGATCGTCTCCTTCATGACCCTCAGACGTTCCTGCAGGGACTTTCTGGAAAGCAGGTTGCAGTCATAAACGGTGGCGAGGGTAAAGCGGTTGCTGAGGTAGAAAAACCCCAGGGCGGCCATGCTGATATTGATCTGCATCGGGTCAATGCCTGCCCGGACATTACCCTCCCGCTGACCGCGTTCAAGCAGGTCTTTCATGCGTTTGACGTGGGCGTCATTGATTCCCTGGAAGGAATTGTTCGCCTTGAGATGCCTGGCTTCCATCTGGTTTTCGGCGGCGAGCAGACGGATCAGCTCGGGATTGTCCAGATAATGCCGCCAGGTGGATTCCAGCAGGGCCAGGATCGCCTCGTTGGCGGGCAGTTTGTCCAGATCCACCTCGGCCTCATGCTGGCGCAGGGCCTGATAGGCATCTTCCAGCACCTTGGTAAACAAATCGTCCTTGTTGCCAAAGTAGTGGTAGAGCATCTGCTTGTTGGCATTGGCCTGCCGCGCGATGTCGTCGATGCGTGCGCCATCGAAGCCTTTTCTGGCGAACTCCTGCGTGGCAGCCTGCAGAATGCGTTGGCGCGTCGCTTCGGAATTTCTCGTCGGCTTGGGTTTCTCTTCGGCAATGTCCATCAAAACCGGGTTCCGTCAGTGTGAAATACCGTGAAAAGTGAAAGGTGAAAAGTGAAATGTGGAAAACCTTGCCGGTAACACCTGTGCCGGGATGGTTTTGCCACTTTCAAAGCGCGAAGCGCCTGATATTTCACTTTTCACAGTAATTCACGTTTCACACCATCTGATCCAGCGTTTCGCGCATTTCCCGCTTGTTGATTTTGCCGACACTGGTTTTCAGCAGTGCCTTGACGAAACGAATTTGCAGCAGCACACCATGGCGCGAAATGCCCGTGCTTTCGACCAGACGGGCTGCCGCGTTACGCAGTTCGTGCGCACTGACCTTGCCCTCGAATTCCGGCTTGAGCACTACCAGCGCCAGCGGACGCTCGCCCCACTTCTCGTCCGGTACGCCGATCACCGCGACTTCCTGCACGGCATCCAGCGTCTGGATCACTGATTCAAGCTCCAGCGACGAAGTCCATTCCCCGGCAGTCTTGATCACATCGCGGATGCGGTCGGTAATCTTCACATAACCCTGCGCGTCGATATGACCGATGTCCTGCGTGTGCAGATAGCCACCAGCCCAGAGCGCTTCCGATGCTTCCGGCGCATCGAGATAGGTCTGTGTCAGCCAGGGCGAGCGCACCACGAGTTCGCCGGTGGTTTTACCGTCATGCACCACATCCCGCATTTCCGGATCGACGACACGCAGGTCGACCAAGGGCAGGGGCAGGCCGGTCTTGCAGCGCAGATCCAGTTGTTTTTCCGCCGAGGCTTGCAAGTCCGCCTTGGCCAGATGGGCGATGCTCAGCACCGGACAGGTTTCCGACATGCCATAGCCGACAAAGGCGTCAATCCCGCGTTCAAGTGCCGCACTGGCCAGTGTGGGCGTCAGTGCCGAACCGCCCACCACCACCTTCCAGCCACGCAGATCGGTTTTTTCACAGTCCGGATGCGAAAACAGCATTTGCATGATCGACGGAACGCAGTGCGAGAAAGTCACCTTCTCTTCGCGCAACAGGCGCAACAGGGTGGCCGGCAGATAGCGGCCGGGATAGACCTGACGGACTCCCAGCAGCGTGGCCACATAAGGGAAGCCCCAGGCGTGGACGTGGAACATGGGGGTGATCGGCATATAGACGTCATCGCGGTGCAGCCGCCCCTGGGCAAACGAGCCACCGACATGCGCGGCAAGACCGAGCGTGTGCAACACCAGCTGGCGATGGCTGAAGCAGACCCCCTTGGGTTCCCCGGTCGTCCCGGTGGAATAGAACACAGTCGCCTGGGCGTTTTCGTCGAAATCCGGGAAGTCGAAATCCGGGGAGGCCGCTGCAAGCAGCGCCTCGTATTCGGTAGCAAACGACACCGGCGCATCAAGCAGCGGCGTTCCCTCATCGTCGACCAGGATGTAATGACGGATTCGTTCCAGGCGTGGCGCGATCTGCGCGATCAGCGGGAAAAACTCGCGGTTGAGCAGCAGCACGTCGGCCTTGGCATGAATCAGGGTAAAGGCGATCTGTTCGGCGCTCAGGCGCACATTCACCGTTTGCAGGATTGCCCCCATCATCGGGACGGCGAAAAAGCATTCCAGATAGCGATGGCTATCCCAATCCATCACCGCCACGGTCTGCCCGGCTTCCACGCCGAGGCTGGCCAGGCCGCAGGCCAGGCGACCGATCCGCTCGCGCAGCGTGCGGTAAGTAAAGCGCAGCTTGCCCTGATAAGTGATTTCCTGCTCTGGCGCGAACGCCAGTGGCGTATGCAGCAGGTGCTTGATGAGCAGCGGGTAGGCATAGGCCGAAGGTGTTGGCTGAATGATTTTGACGGGCATGGTGGTTTGGGCAAAAAGGTTGGAAAAGCCGCCCCGCTTGCTTCGCGAGATGGGGGGTGTCCCGACAAACGCCGGGGCATGAATGATAAACAACCCGCCGTGTTTTAGGAAAGCCTCGTCGTCAGGTTTTTACAAGATTTCTTTCATCCCTGAAAACGAATACATCGGCGGTTTTCTCTGTCCCCTGAATTCACGTCAAACCGGCACCTCCGTCCGGTCAAGAACCCGGCGCAGGACGAAGCTGGAGTGTACGCCGGTGACGCCCTGAATCCGGGTGATACGGTGGAGCAGCAGCTCCTGAAAGGCGTCCATGTCGCGAACCACGACCTTGAGCTGATAATCGGCTTCCTGGCCGGTGATCAGCAGACATTCGACAACTTCAGGAATGACGCCGATTTCCCGGTCAAAGTGTTCAAAACGCTCATGCGTATGCTTGTCCATCGAGATGTAGATCAGCGCCATCAGCGAATAACCCAGTGCTTTGGCGTTGAGCAGGGCGCGGTAACCGCTGATGATGCCATTTTCTTCCAGCGCCCGGACACGCCGTAGACAGGGTGATGGCGACAGGCCGATGCGGTCGGCCAACTCCTGATTGCTGATGCGTCCGTCCTGCTGCAGGACTTGCAAAATCATCCGGTCGTAGCGGTCAATCTCCATCAAATTCCACCCTTTCTCATATACAAGCAATTAAAATTGAATATATTTTATTTTTAAGCAATATTGTATCAAAAATAAGGCGATCACCCCTTTATTTCGCAAGCGCCTGCCGCAGCGCCTGCGTTATGATGCTCGCTCGAAAATAACGAATTCCGGAGTTTTGATCATGTTGAAGAATCCCGCCAGCAAATACACCGCCTTCCCCCAGGTGCAGCTTGATGACCGACAGTGGCCGGGGCGCGTGTTGACCCGTGCCCCGATCTGGATGAGCACCGACCTGCGCGACGGTAATCAGGCGCTGTTCGAACCGATGAATATCGAGCGCAAGATGCGCCTGTTCCGGACACTGTGCGCTGCGGGCTTCAAGGAGATCGAAGTCGCTTTCCCCTCGGCCTCGCAGACCGATTTCGACTTCGTGCGCAAGCTGATCGAGGAAAAACACATTCCCGATGATGTGACCATCGAAGTCCTCGCCCCGGCGCGCGAGGAACTGATTCGCCGTACTTTCGTCTCCCTCCAGGGTGCCCGACGGGCCATTGTGCATATCTACAATGCGACCTCAAAGCCTTTCCGCGAAATCGTTTTCGGCCTCAGTCGTGCCGAAGTGGTGAAAATGGCCGTTTCGGCGGTCAAACTGGTGCGTCAGCTCTGCGAAGAAAATCCGGCAACCGAATGGGTGCTCCAGTACAGCCCGGAAAATTTCACCGCCACCGAACTCGACTTTGCCCTGGAAGTCTGCAACGCCGTCACCGAAGCCTGGGGCGCGACGCCGCAGAACAAGATCATCCTCAACCTGCCGACCACCGTCGAAATGACCACGCCCAACGTTTATGCCGACCAGATCGAGTGGATGCATCGCCATCTGGCCCGCCGTGACAGTTGCCTGATCAGCCTGCACCCGCACAACGATCGCGGTACCGCCGTGGCCTCGGCCGAACTGGGCCTGATGGCCGGTGGCGACCGGGTCGAGGGCTGCCTCTTTGGCAACGGCGAACGTACCGGTAACGTCGACCTCGTCACGCTGGCGCTCAATCTTTATACGCAGGGCGTCGATCCGCAACTCGACTTTTCCGACATCAACGCCATCGCCCGCTGCTACGAGCACTGCACGCAACTGCCGATTCACCCGCGCCACCCCTATGTCGGTGATCTGGTATTCACCGCCTTTTCCGGCTCGCACCAGGACGCGATCAAGAAGGGCTTTGCCGTGCAGAAGCCGGAAGCCTTGTGGAACATGCCCTATCTGCCGATCGATCCGTCCGATCTGGGGCGCAGCTACGACTCGGTGATCCGCATCAACAGCCAGTCCGGCAAGGGTGGTATCGCCTATCTGCTGGAAAACGAATACGGTATCGTCATGCCGCGCCGCTTGCAGGTCGAGTTCTCCGCCGAAGTGCAGAAACAGACCGACCAGCACGGCGGCGAAATGGACGCTACTGCTATCTGGAAACTGTTTTCTGCCACCTATCTGGAAACGACGAGTCCGGTGCGTTATCTTGGCCACCAGTTGTTTGGCGAAGGTGAGGTTCAGGGCATTCGCCTGATGGTGGAGCACCAGGGCGTGGAAAAGACGCTTGTCGGCGAAGGCAACGGCCCGATCGATGCGGCGGTGCAGGCCTTGAACCAGCTCGGCATCGTCATCCAGGTGCGTAGCTACGAAGAACGTTCGATGGGCAAGGGGGGTGACGCCCGTGCCTGTGCCTTCATGGAAGTCTCGCAGGAAGAGGTCGATCACGACTATTACGGTGTCGGCATCGACGCCAACATCATCACCGCCTCGATCCGCGCACTGATCAGCGGCATCAACCGGCTGGAAGCCACCGGCGTCCTGGTGATGGCCGCCTGAGCAGGAAAGGGGGAGCAAGGGTAAAACCTTCTCCTGGCGCTGATTCTGCGGAAACAAACGGCGTATTGAACCCGGATTGTCCATCAGGATAATCCGGGTTCATCCTTCGTGACGCTCAATGCCATGAAGCCAGGCGTTTTTCAGGATAGTGTCTCTGTTTTCAGCCGGGGCTTGTTCATGTCAGCCGTTTCACGAATTCCGCAGAGCGCCCAGACGGGTATCCACGAGCAATTGCCGGATCGGCTTGAGCGGCATCTGAACTCGCCGTTCCGCAAGCCCTATGCCGATTACAACCGGGCGGCCTGTGAGGCGAGTCTCTTGCGCCGCGAGCGTATCGCGCCGCAGGCGCCGCTGATTCTTGACGCCGGATGCGGGGTCGGCGAGAGCAGCATCGCACTGGCGCTGGCTTTCCCGACGCATTATGTGATCGGCGTCGATCAGTCGGCCTCGCGCCTGGCGCGGCGGATTACGGGCAAGGCCGGTGGCTTGCCGGATAACCTCGATCTGGTGCGAGCCGATCTGGTTGACTACTGGCGTTTGCTCGGTGATGCCGGCGTCCGCCTTGACCGGCATTACCTGCTTTATCCCAATCCCTGGCCGAAAATCGGCCATCTGGCGCGACGCTGGCACGGACACCCGGTTTTTCCAGCCTTGCTGGAGCTGGGCGGGGTGCTCGAATGCCGGACGAACTGGCGAATTTACATCGAAGAACTGGCCTTTGCCCTGGCGCGTGTGAGTGGGCGCGAAGCGGCGTGGGCGGCCTTTTCGCCGGAGTCGCCCCTGACGCCGTTCGAGCGCAAATACCAGAGCTCGGGCCATACGCTTTATCGTTTGCAGTTCTCCGGGTGATTGCAGGGCAATAGGAATGTGAAAAGTGAAAGGTGAAAAGTGAAATGTGAAATATCAGGCGCTTCGCGCGTTGAAAAGGAAAAACCAAACTGGAAACGACTGCCACAGGCATGGTTTTCCACATTTCACGTTTCACTTTTCACTCTTCACGGTATTTCAGGCCAGCTCTTGCAAATGCCCGGGTTTCGCGTTTCACTCTCATCTTTACTCAAGCGGGGAAACAAATGACTCAGGACGAACTCAAACAGGCGGTTGCCCGTGCAGCGCTGGACTATGTGCCGGGCGGCATCATCGGTGTTGGTACCGGATCGACGGCACGGCTGTTCATCGAGGCGCTGGCCGGGATCAAGGAGCGGATCGTCGGTGCCGTTCCCAGTTCGGAAGATACGCGCAGGCGCTTGGAAGGCCATGGCATCCGTATCTTCGATCTGAACGAAATCGAATCCATGCCGGTGTATATCGACGGTGCCGACGAGATCAACGCCGAAATGCACATGATCAAGGGCGGTGGCGGAGCGCTGACGCGCGAGAAGATCGTTTCGGCGGTGGCGGAGAAGTTTGTCTGCATTGCCGATGGCTCGAAGTATGTCGAGGTGCTGGGGCGTTTCCCGCTGCCGGTCGAGGTGATCCCGATGGCGACGGCCCAGATCAGCCGCGAGATCGTCCGCCTGGGCGGTCGCCCGGTATTGCGTGAGGGTTATGTGACCGATAACGGCAACCGGATTATCGATGTGCATGGTTTGCAGATTCTTGACCCGGTCGATCTGGAAACACGCCTCAATCAGCTTGCCGGTGTCGTGACCAGCGGTCTGTTCGCCCGCAAACCTGCCGATGTCTGTCTGCTCGGGACGGAGCAGGGGGTGATTACGCTTCGCGCCGACGGGGATACTACGTAATTCCCCCTGAAACATGACTGTAATATTCCATGGATAGAATCTTATGAACATTTCCTCCCTGCCCAAACCCTCTGGAGTACGCAGCATGAACGAACACACTTCGAAGAATTTCAACCTGGAGCTCGAAAGCCTGCGCACCCGCGTTCTGCAGATGGGCGGCTTTGCCGAGCAGCAGGTGCGCAAGGCGATCGAAGGGCTTTACAGCGGCAATCAGCCGATGCTTGAGGAAGTCATCCGCGATGACGAGCGGATCAACCAGATGGAGATCGAGATCGATGCGCTGTGCAATCAGGTGATCGCCAAACGTCAGCCGACAGCGGTTGATCTGCGCATGGTCGTTTCGGTGCTGAAGGCGATTGCCGACATCGAACGTGTCGGCGACAAGGCGCGCAAAATCGCCCGCCTGGGCATCAGCATCTCGCGGCAGGGGCCGGGAGCGCTCAACGTCGAGTTGCGCCACATGGCGGAGATCGCCCTGAAAATGCTGCGTCTGGCGCTGGACGCCTTCGCCCGGCTCGATGTCAAGCAGGGAACGGAAGCCGTGCATCTCGACGAACTGGTGAACAGCGAGTACCAGGCCATTGCCCGCCAGTTGATTACCTACATGATGGAAGACCCGCGCACCATCACCCGTTCGCTGGACGCGCTGAACATCGTCAAGGCCGTCGAACGCATCGGCGACCACGCCACCAATATCGCCGAGTATGTCGTGTATATGGCCAAGGGCATCAACGTCCGGCATACGCCGCCGGAAGAACTCGAAGCACGTCTGGCGAGTGAGTGAGTTTCAGCGGGCTGAGTCAGAAGACGTTTCCATCAGGGGCGGTTCGCGAACCGCCCCTACGGCGTTTGCGGTGTTTTTATCCTTCGGCCTGCTGAAAGCTACTGCAACTCTTTCGGCAGGGCAAAGGTGATATTTTCTTCCGTGCCTTGAAGCTGACTGACCTGCCCGGCGTGTTTTTGCACGAGTTTCTGTACGACGTCCTGTACCAGAATTTCAGGGGCCGAGGCACCGGCGGTGAGGCCGACCGTTTGCACGCCCTGGAGCCAGCCGGGATCGACCTGTCCGGCGTGGTCGACGAGAAAGGCGCGGGTATCGTTCAGCTCGGCCACTTCGCGCAGGCGGTTGGAATTTGAACTGTTGCGCGAGCCGATGACCAGAACCAGTTCAGTACTTTTTGCCAGGGCTTTGACCGCATCCTGCCGGTTTTGCGTGGCGTAGCAGATGTCGTCGCGGCGCGGGCCGACGATTTCCGGGAAACGTGCCCGGAGTGCAACGATGACCTTTTCGGCATCGTCAATCGAGAGCGTGGTTTGCGTCACATAAGCCAGCCGGGTCGGGTCGTTGACGGTGAGGGTTTGTACGTCCTCCGCCGTTTCGACGAGATACATGCCGCCTTCGCTCTGGCCCATGGTGCCTTCGACTTCCGGGTGGCCCTTGTGGCCGATCATGATGATTTCCC
>CAYMYD010000060.1:0-11328 GCA_964394535.1 uncultured Propionivibrio sp.
CCAGTATGACCAGCGGCGCGATGGCCGCTACGGCCGCCAAAGTGTTACCCTTTCTCCATTGGCGAGTCCCGCCGCATTCGCTTCGTCCAGATCGACATGGAATTCCAGCGAATAGTTCGGGCTGACCCTGACCAGAACTTCTTCGAAAATCAGTCCTCGTTCGCCTGGCGACCGGACGCAGACCTTTTGTTTGTCCCGTACGCCAAAACGCATCGCATCGGCTTCGTGCATGTGAATATGGCGCGCTGCGACAACGACTCCTTGCAGCTGCGACACCGCCCCTTCGGGGCCGACCAGCGTTGCTTTTGCCGACCCTTCCAGATCTCCCGAATCGCGCACCGGTGGCTTGATGCCCAGACGGAACCCATCGGCAGCCGATATTTCGACCTGGGTCGCCGTCCTCACCGGCCCCAGCACGCGAACGTTCTCTATCACACCTTTGGGCCCGACCAGCGTCAGCGTTTCAGCACAGGCAAACTGCCCCGGTTGCGACAGTTCCTTGCTCTTTGTCAGGCTGGCCGAGCTACCGAATAATACGGCAAGGTCATGCTGCGACAAGTGGACATGCCGGTTGGATACGCCGACCGGAATCGTCAATGTTTGGTTTTCCAGTTGCCTGACGACCGCTTCGGTCACCACCGCGACAAGTTCTTCCGGTCGCATCTGCCGTTCCCCCGTTTCCATCCGGTTATTTCTGCATCTCTTTCAGTACCTGCCGCACCACGCCGGCGATGGCATCAGGCGTAAAGGCCATGTCAGCAGAGGCTGGTCGCGCCTGGAAGCCTTGCTTGACCGGCTCCAGTTCCACCGGCTTGATTCCATAGGTCAGGCGCTTGATGTTGATCAGGTGCTGTGGCCCCAGGTTTTCCGAAATGCTGCTGCCGCCCCAGGTCCCACAGCCAAGAGTCAGCGACGGCAACAGGCCGGTAGAGTACCCAATCGCCCCGAAAGCCGACGGTGTGTTGACCAGGATCCGAAACACCGGTTTGCGGATAAATTCGCGAATCACCTGCTCGTCGCGGCTATGAATCGAGAAGGAATGGCCGATTCCGCCCAGTTTGAGCAGCTCGATGCTGAGCAGACAAGCTTCGTGCCAATCGTTGACCACATAGAAGCCAAGCACGCAGGTCAGTTTTTCATAGGAAAGCAGATGTCCCGGCCCGTAACCGGACAGTCGGGCAATCAGTAGTCTCGTCCCGGCCGGAACAGTTACGCCGGCTTTTTCGGCGATGCAAACCGCTGTTTGCCCCACCATCGAAGCAACCATGCCGCCTTTGGGCGTCATGATCAGTCGGGCGACTTTCTCGGTTTCCTCCGCAGACAGGAAGTAACAACCCTGACGCTTCAGCTCCGCTACCACCGCGTCCTCGACCGGTCGGTCGGCGATGATCGCCTGTTCGGACGCGCAGATCATGCCGTTGTCAAAGGTTTTGCTGGTAACGATGTCTTTGACGGCCTGACGGACATCGGCCGTCCGTTCGATGAAGGCCGGAACGTTGCCGGGACCGACGCCGAGAGCCGGTTTGCCGGCGCTATAGGCCGCCTTCACCATCGCCGAACCGCCGGTGGCGATGATAACCGAAACCGCCTCGTGTTTCATCAGCTCGTTGGTGGCTTCCATGGTGGCGGTTTCTACGCAGCTGAGCAGATTACGGGGTGCACCGGCGCCAACCGCCGCATCATGCAGCAATTTCACCGTTTCGTTGCTGCAACCGACCGAGTTCGGATGGGGCGAAAAGATGATCGCATTGCCTGCCTTGACCGCGCACATCGCGTTGTGGATGATGGTCGAGGTCGGGTTGGTGGTGGGCGTCAGCGCCAGAACGACGCCGACCGGCACCGCTGCTTCGATGACTTTCGCCGCTTTGTCTTCCTTGAGGATGCCTACGGTCTGGATGGAGCGGATGGCCTGATAGACATCGCGCGAAGCGAACAGGTTCTTGACGGTTTTGTGCTCCACCACGCCGTAGCCGGTTTCCTCCACCGTCATCCGGGCCAGTCGTTCGGCATTCTTGACGACGGCTTCCACCATCGCCTGCAAAATCTTGTCGATGGCTTGCTCACTAAAGCCGGAAAACGCCTCGTGGGCCTCCTGGGCTGCCCGGGCCAGTTGGCGGGCCTCCTGAATTGAACGCAGATCTTTATCCAGCACGATTCTCCCTCGCTTCGCCGATTACTTCGAGCCGGAAGGGATGATCATCTCCACTTCACCGTGCGGACGCGGAATGACATGGACCGAGACCAGTTCGCCGACCCGTTTGGCGGCTGCCGCTCCGGCATCCGTCGCTGCTTTCACAGCTCCCACGTCACCGCGAACAACGATGGTGACCAGACCGCCGCCGACCAATTCCTTGCCGACCAGATGCACATTCGCCGCCTTTACCATCGCGTCGGCCGCCTCAATGGCCCCGACCAGTCCTTTTGTCTCGATCATTCCCAATGCTTCCATCTGCATAATGATTTCCTCCTTCTTTTTTATCGGTTTCGCCGCCGGGCTCATTTTTTTCCGTCTTTCGGCAATATGGTTTCAACATCGGCATGCGGCCGCGGAATCACATGAACCGACACCAGCTCGCCAACCCTTTGCGCCGCTGCCGCACCGGCATCGGTCGCCGCTTTCACCGCGCCGACGTCACCGCGGACCATCACAGCCACCAAACCGCCGCCCACCAGCACCTTGTCCATCAGCCGCACATTCGCCGCCTTCACCATCGCGTCACCGGCCTCGATCGCCCCGACCAGCCCTTTTGTCTCGATCATTCCCAATGCGTTATCCATTGTCGTTCCTCCTTCATCCCATCGTTGATTTTTGTTTGACTCGTTTCATTTACCAGGACTTACCCTGCCGCCGCAACAAAACAGACTGCCTGCGACGTCGTTCCCAGATTGACTTTGCTCCGGGCCGGCAGGAAAAACGAATCGCCTGCCACGCCGCGGTAGACGACTCCGCCCACCGTACATTCGAGCTTTCCTTCCACGATATGTAGCGTCTGGTCGGTCTGGGCCTCATAGGGAAAAACGGTATCCTGCAGTTTCATCAGCCGGGCGCTCAGGCTACGGCTCTCTTTGTTTCCCACCAGCTCGGCGGTTTTCACCTGCTCGCCGGCATAGTTGAGGCGGTCGCCGCGGTATAGTCGCAGGCCGCAGGGATCGCTTTCCACCGCCAGCGTCAGCTGCCCTTGCGACTGTTGCAGGCAGGCGATGACTTCATTCACCACTTTGGCGAGAAAGGCTGCATCCACGTTCTGCTGTTCCTGCGGTTTAACCGGCGCTACTGTCTTTTCTGCGCCATATTCGATGGTAACGCCGATTTCTTTAGCTTCATCCCAGGCAGCCGGCGTCACGATATCGCCCGGATTCACCGTCATGACCAAGCTGCCCGTTTTGGCAAACGTCCGCACTTCGGCGGCGGTAACCAATGCTTTCACAGGTTTGACTCACCTCCTTACAACAGGCTTGATTTCAACTGAGGATGCGGTGAAGCGATAATCGCCATTTCGACCAGCATCCCTTTTTCGCTGAGTGTTGCTACGCCGGCTTCCACCGCCGCCTTGACCGAGGAAACATCGCCGGTCAGCGTGACAAACGACTTGCCGCCGATTCCCATCGCCGTGCGTACTTCGATCAGTTCAACGCCGGCCGCTTTGGCCGCCGTATCTGCTGCCACAATCAGCGATGCGACGGAAAAGCACTCGATGATGCCCAGGGCGCCGACAACCGATACCTGTGAAACGCCGGAAATCGCCGCAATGACCGAGGGATGGACGCTAGGCAGCAAAAACTCGTCGACCACCGTATGGCCGCCGACCGCTTTGCCGACATCCACCGAATTCTGCACCGACGATACATCGCCGCAGACCAGAACCATGTATTTTCCCGGACAGATCGGCCGCGCTTCCAATAGCTCGATCTGCGATGCCTTCAGCATGGCGTCGGCCGTTTCCATGCCGCGGGCGATGCTGGATAATTCCACCAAACCTATGGTTTGTATGCTCATTGCCGTCTCCCTTCCGACCCGACGATGACAATGCAGTCGTTCGCCTCAGTAATTACGCCGTCGATACTGGCGTGAACGTTAGCCCCCAGGCCGTCAGTCGGGGCCTGTCCGATCAGATCGCCGCAGCGGACTTGTTGTCCGACGGTGACAGTTGCTTTGGCCGGTGCACCGACATGCTGCTTCAGGGGAATCCGTACCACAGACCCTGTGATTGCCTCGCAGCGCAGCGGCGCCGGTTTGTCGTAGCTGGTCAGACCGAGCCGGGCGATCAGTCGTTTGACGGGGATCTTGCGATGCTGCTGCAACAGGTCCACCACCTGGTCAGCGGGTGGCGGTTCGGGCTTGATGCCCTGTTTGGCCAGTTCCTGTTTCAGCATGGCATTGACCGTGCGCGGCGACAGATCCATAAAGCAGGCATATTGTTCGCACACGCCGCATTCCGTGCAGGCAAACGCCATTTTCAACACGGACGGCGCCGCCTCCGTGTTGCGGATCGCCCGCATGATGCGGTGCGGTTCCAGTCGATGCCCCAGCAAGAACCGGGGGCACAGGTCGGTGCAGAATCGGCATTGGATGCAGGCGCTTTTCGCCTGTCGGATGATTTTGTCACAACTTTGGGTCCGTTTGCGGATGACCGGATGCTCTTCCGGCAGCACAATCAGTCCCTTGGTCGTTTTGGTGATCGGTTGCTGCAGATCACCGATCAGCTTGCCCATCATCGGGCCGCCGTCGATGACCCGCATCCCCTGCATTTCCTTCACACCGGCCAGTGACAAGGCTTCCGCCACGCTGGTGCCGACCGGCAGATAGAGGGTGACCGGCTTTTCGACTTCACCGGTGACAGTCAGATATTTATGGGTCACGGGTTTTCCGCCCAACGCCGCCGCCACGTTCAGCAGCGTCTCCACGTTGACCACGACGCAGCCGACCTTCAGCGGGATGCCGCCCTGCGGCACGACCCGGCCGGTCGCCTCTTTGACCGTGACCTGCTCGTCGCCTGCCGGATAGAAATCGTCCAGCAGATGGATCCGCATCCGGTCTGTCGGCATGTGCTGCTTGAGCGCAGCTATGCCCTGTTTATACTTGGCCTTGGTCGCGATGACGCCTTCGGTCGCGCCGGTCGCCTGCATCACCGCTTCCAGTCCTTGCAGCATCTCTTGCGGCGCGGCTTCCATCAGTTGTTGGTCGACCCTTAGCAAGGGCTCGCATTCGGCCCCGTTCACCACCACGGTGTCCACGCCGCCTGAAAACTTGGCGTAGGTCGGAAACCCGGCGCCACCGGCGCCTACGACGCCGGCCTGTTTCACTTTTTCGCAAATATCGCTATGCATCGTGTTTCTTCTGGCCGTCCTTTTGTTTTTCCTCATCGATGATGCCGACAATCACCGCATCGATCGGCACATGGTCGAGTCCGCCGGTCTGCCGGGCCGAACTGCCTGCCGCCACCAATACTTTTTCGCCGATGCCTGCGCCGATAAAATCGGCCGCAACCACGACCTCCGGCGTCGGTTTGTTGTCCGCGTCGAGATATTGCACGATCATCAGCTTGAGGCCGACCAGCGATTCTTCCTTGCGGGTCGCCCAGATATTGTTGATTACCCGGCCAATCTTCATACACTCGCCCTCTTTCTCACACAGTTCCGTGCGGGACCTTCAGGTCTATTTCGCCACCATGCCGCGTTTGGCCAGTTCTTTCAGCACGCTCTCGATGATGATCCGCTCCATCGATTCGCCGGAAGATACCGGGCTGTCGACAAAATTTTCCTCAATCCCGAGGATGCGGGCGGCATTTTTGAACATAATTTTTTCGCGGACTTCCGGCGAAAATGGAATCGATTCATAGTTTTTCAGCGCCACGCGGAAATCGACGAACGGGTGGGCGCTGGCATAGACCACTTTGTCGGTGATCAACGTGTTGATCGCCTGGATGTAGGCTTCCGACTGCGGGAAAAACTCATATTCCGACAGTTCCAGATACACGTTGGCATTGCGCTGCGTCACCATGATCATTTCATTGACCCAGGGATAGCCGCCGTGGCTGACCACGATCTTCAGCTCGGGGAAATCGCGGGCGACAAAATCGATATAGCGCGGCGCGACATGGTCGATGACCGTGTTGGGAACGAGAGTCGCCGGCCCGGTCGTCATGATCACCGGAATCTCCAGCTCGCAACATTTCGCATAGATGGGATAGAATTTGGCGTCATTGACATAAATCTGGGCCAGGTATGGGTCGATGGCCGCACCGCGGAACCCGTCCTCTTCCACCAGCTTTTTCAGCTCACGGATGCCGCGCATCCCTTTGTGCGGGTCTACGCCGGCAAAGGCGATGAACTTATCGGGATACTTGGATTTGAACTCCAACACGCTGGGGTTGTTGGACTTGGACGCGAAAGTGCTTTCACAGTCGCGCCCGGTGATGACCGCTTTGACCACCGAGTGGCGGTTCAGGTCGGCCACGACCTCATCAAGGGTTTGTGGCTTCATCTTGTCAAAGTCGATCGTCGCGCACAGCCCCTTGAACATGGCGCTGTTGGCGATTCCGTTCAAGGTTTCGGCGGTATTGGGCCGAAACCGGAAATCAATGATCCGCATGAACGTTCCTCCTCTGTTTTGCATATTCCGTCAGTTCTTTGGCCCGTTCCTCTGCCAGCTTGACCTCTCCCATCGGATACTCACGGTCAAGGAACTGGTACTTCGACTGCCCCATACGGTGGTACGGCAACAGTTCATAGCCGACATGCAGTTCGTTGACAAAACCGACGATCGCGGCGATTTCCGCTTCCGTATCATTGAAGCCGGGAATCAGCGGCGTACGAACAAGTACCTCGAGCTGCGGGAATGTCTGACGGATTTTGCGCAGGTTCTCCATGATCAGCGCGTTGTCTGCGCCGGTAAATTCCTTATGTTTCTGCGGGTCAACCGATTTGATGTCGTACAAGAGATAGTTTAGGTGCCGGCAAGCTTCCTCCAGCCGATCCCATTCGACCGCGCCGCAGGTTTCCATCGCCGTGTTGATCCGCCGCCGCTTGGCTTCCTTGAGCAAAGCAATCGTAAAATCGGCCTGGACCAGAGGCTCGCCGCCGCTGACCGTCAGGCCGCCTTCCGAGCGGGAATAAAAGGCGCTGTCCCGTTCGACCGCTTTCATCACTGCATCGACACTCATCATCGCGCCGAACAGGTGCAGGGCTTTGGGCGGGCAGGCATCGACACAGGCGAAGCAATCAGTGCAAGCCTGGCGGTCGAGCGAAATTTTGCCGGATGCTTCCTGGCGCACCGCTTGCGAGGGACAGACTTTGCCACAGCGGAAACACTCGGCCCAACCGATGCATTTGTTCGGGTTGTAGGCGACTTCCGGCATAAGCTTCTGGGACTCCGGGTTGCTGCACCAGCGGCACGACAGCGGGCATCCCTTCAGAAACACGATGGTGCGGATGCCGGGTCCGTCGTGGACCGAGTAGTGCTGAATATTGAAGACGCAGCCTTGGGCAGCTTGGTTGTTCGGCGCGTTCACTATTTTCCTCCTGAAAAGCGGGTTCCGTCGTCGTGACGGAACCCGCCCGCCATTATTTCCTTTTGAGTCGATTCAGGATCAGATGGTGTGGTTCTCAGTCCGAGAGATCAAATCATCTTGCAGGTCCGGCGACAAATCGGTGAAATAGGCGCTGTAGCCGGCGATCCGCACGATCAGGCCTCGGTAGTTCTCCGGGTCTTTTTTCGCCGCGAGTAGCGTCGCTTGATTGATTACATTGAACTGCAAATGCCACAACCGCAGATCGCACCAGGTCTTGATGAACGAGACCAGTTTGCGGGTGCCTGCTTCGCCTGCCAAGATCGAGGGCGTGAATTTGACGTTGAGCAGACGGGCCGCCCGCTCGCGGAAGTCGTAGTTCTTGGTCAGGTAGTTCGACATCAGCACCGCGGTCGGTCCATTGGCGTCGCAGCCCTGGGAAGCGGCCGAACCGTCGGACAGCGGCGTGTATTCTTTACGACCGTTGGGAGTGGCGCCGACCACTTTGCCGAACGGAACGTGCGAAGTGAACGGAACCAACCGCAGGTCGAGGTGAACGCCGAGTTCTTTGGAGTACTGCTTGGTGAACTTCAGGCACTCACGGTCGAGCAGCTTGCCGATAGCGTCGGAGTACTCATCGTTGTTGCCGTATTTCGGGGCATTGGCGACCATCTGACGGATCGCTTCCTTGCCTTCGAAATTGCAGCGCATCGCTTCCACCATTTCCGCCATCGTGATTTTCTTCTCTTCGTAGACCAGCTTCTTGATCGCCACCAACGAGTCGATGACGGTGGCATAACCCATGAACTCGAAATAGCCGAGGTCGATGCCGCCCTTGATCACCGGCGAGTGGATGTCTTTCATATCATCCATGCAGCAGTCGTTCAGCGCCGAGCCCATCGGCCAGGCGAAGTGGCGCGGCCGCAGGTTGATGATGATGTGTTGCTGGATGAACGCATGCTTGAGGAAATTGATGTGTTGTTTCAAATAGGCGTTCCAGAACTCGTCCCAAGTCTTGAAGCTGGTCGGGTCGCCTGTCTCCAGGCCGATCAGTTCGTCGCCGTGCTTCTTCATCCGGCCGTTGTACATCGTCATCTCGACGGCTGCCGGAAAGTTGATGTAGGCGCAGGGACTGGTATAGGTCTCGCGGTTCGGCATGCGGCACTCGGTGCAGCCGGACACGGCGTAGTCGTAAGCGTCTTCGAAACTGGCGCCTTTGGCAAGCAGCACCGGCACGACTTCCTCGTCGTTGCACAGTTTCGGGAAGCCGGAGCCTTCCTTGATCGTTTCGGCCACTTCATACAGGTAACGTTCCGGGGCGCGGGCATGGATGCGGGCGGCCAGGTCCGGGTAGTGCATCGGGAATTCGCGTTTGGATTGCAGGAACAGATAGGTCAGATCATTGGTGGCGTCCATGCCTTCTCTGGTCTGTCCGCCGATGGTTACCGCCTCCCAGTGGGCGTAGCCTTCGTTGAAAGCGCCGCCGGTCGGCGAGATGTAAAGGTCGATGAACTGCGCCATCCCCACCCACATGCATTCCATCAGTTCGAGGGTCTGCTCGTCTGTCAGCGCCCCGGACTCCTTGTCCTGCCTGTAGTACGGATACAGGTACTGGTCCATGCGGCCATTGGAAATGATCGTGCCGGTTTTTTGCTCCATACGGGAGAACATCTGGGTGAACCACTGCGACTGCATCGCATCGCGGAAATTGCGGGCCGGGTTTTCCGGCACCCAGGCGCAGCGCTCGGCGATATCCTGCAGTTCCAGCTTGCGAACCGGGTCGGTTTCTTTTTCAGCCATTTCCGCGGCCAGTTTGGCATGACGCTGCGCCCACAGCACGATCGCGTCGCAGGCGATGACGATCGCTTCGAGGAACGGGCGTTTTTCCATGTTGTCAACCGGACTCAGCGGATCCAGCGCCGCCATTTTTTCCAGCGCTTCCGCCTTGATCCCCTTGAAGCCGCGTTTCAACACTTTTTCATAGTCGTGAACCCATTGGATCGACGAACGGAACGAAGAGGTTTCGTTCACAATGTAACGGGACAATAGCGGATTGGAAGGCTCGTAGGTCAGTTTCAGCGTTTCTTCCGGCAGCGCCTTGGTCAGGCTCTCATGGTAGGTTTTTCCCATCCAGTAGGGAGCGATTTCTTCGACGACGATCTTAGCGTCCGCCTCGGAGATCGAGAACGGCGCGCCGACCCGTTTCGGCATTTCTTCCAGCGCCAGACCGAGGAAGTCGCCGTCAAGTTCGGGGTACAGGATGCCGTAACGGCCCTGGGCGCCGGAGCGACCGACCAGCAGTTGGTTGTCATCGATGTACACCGTGATGTTTTGGG
Organism: uncultured Propionivibrio sp.; assembly: GCA_964394535.1. Taxonomy (GTDB): domain Bacteria; phylum Pseudomonadota; class Gammaproteobacteria; order Burkholderiales; family Rhodocyclaceae; genus Propionivibrio. The sequence continues at coordinate 9,845 of CAYMYD010000060.1, forward strand.
CGATGTGGTGCATCGCTTTGGCCCAGCGCAAAACTAGCATCTGGCCTTCGGTTTGTTTCATCGATTCGGTGAAATAACGGGCCCGCTCTACGTCAATGATCGGGCGGAGTTTTTGGATCGATTTGAGGATTTTGTAGGGACGCATCCGTCCGGTGTAAATATCCCGGCCGGCTTGCTCTTCCTGCAAGCGGTATTCTTGGGGTGAGAGAACTGCGCAATTGGTTTCCATCAGATATTCTCCTTTCATAATACGAATTCTTGACGACAGGTTAGGCAGCCCCCGGTGCGAAACGCCGGGGACCGCCTGCTATTTACTTGAGGAACCGGGTCAGGTACAGGGACAGTTCGGGGATATAGGTCACAGCCATCAGTACCAGCAGCATGCCGATCAATTGCGGCAAGGCTGCCTTTGCAATCTTTTCGATCCGCAGTTTTGATACGCTGCTTGCGACAAACAGGTTCACGCCGACCGGCGGAGTAACAAAGCCGATGGCCAGGTTGACCACCATGATCACTCCGAAATGGATCGGGTCCACGCCGACTTTTGTCACGACAGGCAACAGGATCGGCGTCAGGATGACGATCGCCGCCAGCGCTTCCATGAAGGTTCCCACCCAGAGCAGGAACAGGTTGATGACAAGCAGGATTAAGATTTTACTGCTGGTCAGACCGAGAATGAATTCGGCCATGATCGTCGGCACCTGCTCGATGGTCATGATGTTACCGAAAATTGTCGCCATGGCGATCAGCACGATGACGATCGCCGAAGTGCTGCAGGCTTCCATAACGCAGCCGGTGATGTTGCTCAGATTAATTTCCCTGTACACGAAGCAGCCGACGAGCAGTCCGTACAGCGCCGATACCGCCGCAGCTTCGGTCGGCGTCATGATGCCGCCGTAAATGCCGCCCAGGATGATGACCGGAACCATCAGCGCCCACTTGGCATCCCAAATCGCCTTGATCATTGTTTTTGCATTGCGCTCGCGCTCTACGCCGCGCCAACCCATTTTTCTCGAGTAGTAGTAGCTTACTGCCATCAATACCAATCCGGTCAACACGCCAGGCACAATACCGCCGATAAACAGCTTGCCGATCGAGGCCTGGGCCGAAACCCCATAGACGACGAACGGGTTGCTCGGCGGAATCATGACGCCGATCGCGCCGGCGCAGGCAATGACAGCCGCAGAGAAGTATTTGTCATAGCCGCGTTCGACCATCGCCGGAATCGTCAGCGAACCGATGGCTGCCACCGTGGCCGGCCCGGAACCGCTGATTGCGGCAAAGAACATCGAAGTGGCGATAGTGGCTAGTGCCATCCCTCCGTACAGCGAGCCGAGCAGTTCATCGGCCAGCGCCAATAGTCGCTGCGACAAGCCGCCTGCTCCCATGAATACGCCTGCGGCAATGAAGAAAGGAATCGCCATGATTGGGAAACTGTCGATGGAAGTGAAGGCGATTTGCGCCACATACTCAAACGGCAGGGT
>CAYMYD010000061.1:0-11304 GCA_964394535.1 uncultured Propionivibrio sp.
CCGCATCCTCGACTATTCGGAAGGCATCGAATCCTCGACACCGTGGACGCACCGCGTCGGTGAAGGCACCATCCAGCTCATCAGCAGCCTGAGCGGCCCCAAGCCCTGAACATCCCGTACAAAAAAAGGCCGACGCACAGTGCGTCGGCCTTTTGGCCATTTCAGTCAGCAAAAATCAGTCGGAAACCAGCGCCAGCACCTCGTCACCGTAGCTGTCCTTGACGGTCTTGTTTATCTGCAGCAACGCTGCCCAGCGGCGGAAGGCGGCGATAGCGACGATCGTCATCAGGATCACCAGCACGACGGACATGCCGGAGAGCAGGTACAGCCCCTTGGGCAGGTAGTTATTGACGACGTTGAGATAACCGGCCCAGATCACCAGCGGCAGCACCAGCAGCGCGGGAACTGCCGTGGTCCAGGCGTAGCGTGCCTTGCCCAGGCGGATCAGCATGGTGGTGCCGATGATCAGCGCGGTCGCGGCAAGCAGTTGGTTGGCCATGCCGAAGAGCGGCCAGATGGTGGCGATGTCGCCGGTATACACCAGATACCCCCAGGAAGACGTGAAGATCAGGCTGGCAATGATGACGCCCGGTGTCCAGGTGTTGTCACCAAACGGCTTGTAAACCTTGGCGAGCATTTCCTGCAGCAGATAACGGCCAACGCGGGTACCGGCATCGACGGCGGTCAGGATGAACACCGCCTCGAACATGATGGCAAAGTGATACCAGTAAGCCATCATGCCTTTCATGAACGGAACGGAAGAGAAGATGTAAGCCATGCCGACGGCCAGCGAAACCGCGCCGCCCGGACGACCCTGCACCTGCTCGCCAACCTGCGCCGCCAGTTCCGGCAGATTGACCGTGGCGATGCCCAGCTTGGCAAAAGCGGCGGGGGCCGCGTTGATCGCAAAATAGTCGGCCGGTACCAGCACGCAGGCAGCGATCAGGGCCATGATGGCGACGAAGCCTTCGGTCAGCATGGCGCCATAACCGACGAAAAGGATGTCCTTCTCGTTGGCGATCATTTTCGGTGTCGTGCCGGAACCGATGATGGCATGGAAGCCGGACAGCGCACCGCAGGCAATGGTGATGAACAGGAAGGGGAACACTGCACCGGGGATCACCGGGCCACCGCCGTAGACGTGCTCGGTGAAGGCCGGCATGTGCAGTTCCGGATGCACAAACACGATGCCGATGGCCAGCGCGGCGATGGTGCCGATCTTGAGATAGGTCGACAGATAATCACGCGGCACCAGCAGGAACCACACCGGCAGTACCGAGGCAAAGAAGCCGTAGGCCGGGATGATGATCGACAGTTCCTTCTTCGAGAAGGTCAGCATCTGCGCCAGCGTCGGGTTTTCAGCGACGTAGGGGCCGACGAAGATCGACAGCGCCAGCAGCGCCACGCCGATCAGGCTGCCGCCCTTGATGTCGCCAGGACGCACGTTGTGCATATAGATGCCCATGATCATGGCGATCGGGATCGTGGCGAAAACGGTGAAGGTGCCCCACGGACTGTTGAACATGGCGTTGACCACGGCAATCGAGAGTCCGGCGAGAGTCAGGATGAGGATGAACAGAATGGCGACCGAGGCCACCTTGCCGGTTGCCTTGCCGATTTCCGTTTCGGCGATGGCGGAAAGGCTCCGGCCCTTGTGCCGCACGGAGGCAAACAGCACCACCATGTCATGCACGCCACCGGCCATCACGCAGCCGATGATGATCCACAGCGCCCCAGGCATATAGCCGAACTGCGCGGCCAATACCGGGCCAAGCAGCGGACCGGCAGCGGCGATGGCCGCAAAGTGGTGCCCGAAGAGCACATATTTGTCGGTTTTGATGTAATCGTGACCGTCGTGCATCAGCTCTGCCGGTGTTGCCCGCTCCTCGCGCAGATTCATGACCTTCTGCGCAAGAAACAGTCCGTAAAAGCGATACGCGATGGCAAAAGCACATGCCGCCACGAAGATGATGGTGAGCGAGTTCATTGTTTCCCCCTGTAGAACGTGGTTATTAACCCAAACCCGGCCCGGAACTGCCCGTCAGGCCGGGGACGTGCAGGATTAATCTAGGCACATTGCCAGAGGCTGTTGGCCCTTTCTCGCGAGCGGTTGCCACAGGGGATCAAGCGGTTGTACGGCAGAGGCGAGTGGCCGACTTTTGCCGGACAGCCAGACCGGGGATTCAGGCTATCAGCAGCCGATCCTTGATTTCACGCAGGTAGCGACGGCTGACCGGGATGGTCTTGCCGCTTTTGCTGATGATCTCGGCACCACCGTTGTCCAGCAAGCGGATTTCGGCAATGCATTCCGGGTTGACCAGATACTGCCGATGGCAGCGAATCAGCGCGGTACGTGCCTCGATCAGCTTGAGTGTCAATTGCGTCACCCCCTCTCGCCCGGCACAGATGACGTGCACCCCGGAAAGTTCGCTGCGAACGAACTCGACCTCGGCCAGGGGCAGCAACAGAATGCGGTTCAGCGCAAGGCAGGGAATCTGCTGTAACGGGCTGGCAATGGCAGCGATCTTTCCTGCCTGCGCCGGGGAATCGCTGTGCAGCCAGTCGAGCGTCCGGGCCAGACGCTGCGGGTCGATCGGCTTGAGCAGGTAATCCGCCGCGTGCTCCTCGAAAGCGCGCAGCGCATGTTCATCATAGGCGGTGACGAAGACGATGCGCGGCATCGCCTCCGGCGCAATCATGCTGACCATTTCCAGTCCACTGACACGCGGCATCTGGATGTCGAGAAACACCACGTCCGGGCGCAGGCGGTGAATCGCCGCCAAACCTTCGATGGCATTGGCGCATTCGTCGAGCACTTCGATGTCCGGACGGGTGGACAGCAAGGCGCGCAATTCTTCGCGCGAGGGTGCTTCGTCGTCAATGATCAGTGCGTTCAGCATCCCCCTCCCCCTCAACGGTAAAACTGAGCGGCAAACGGATCGTGACCCGTGTCCATTGTGCCGGCTCGCAGTCAATCTCGAGACCATAGGCAGGGCCGTAGCGGATCTTGATCCGCCGGTCGACCAGAGTCATGCCCAGGCCATCTCCCCCGGACGCCGGGTGATATTGCCCGGCGCTATCTTCGATCACCAGCTTGAGCACTTCGCCCTCGCCTTCGGCGCTGATTTTGAGTCGCCCCGGTTCAAGCATCTGCGCGATACCGTGTTTGATTGCATTTTCGACAATCGGCTGCAGGGTGAAGGCCAGCAGGCGGGCAGGCAGCAAAGCCTCGGGCACCTGGATATCGACATCCAGACGGTCGGAAAAACGCAGTTGTTCGATATGCAGATAGGCGTCGACGTACTCCAGTTCGTCCTTGAGCGTGGTTTCGTTACCCGAACGCTTGAGGCTTTTGCGGAAGAAGGTCGAGAGGCTATGCACCATCTGCCGCGCTTCGTCGGCGTCACGGCGGATCACCGCTGCCAGCGTATTGAGCGCGTTGAACAGGAAGTGCGGATTGATCTGCGCCTGCAGAAGCCGGACTTCCGACTGCGCCAGCAGGCGTTTCTGTTCCTCGACGGTAACCGCCAGAATCTGGTTGGACAGCAACCGGGCGATACCTTCACCAAGCGTTCGATTGAGCGAGGAGAAAAACTTGCGTTTGGGTTCGTAGAGCTTGATCGTCCCGAACACCCGGTCTCCTTCGCCGCGCAGGGGAATGACCAGCGCCGAGCCCAGTTTGCAATCTTTCGAAATCATGCAGGTGTAGGGAATCGTTGCGCCATCAACGTAAACCACCTCATTGCGCGCAATCGCCGAAAAAGTATCCGGCGAGGAAATCGGTGTGCCGGTCAGATGATGATCGGACCCGATGCCGACAAAGGCCAGCAGGATCTCGCAATCGGTAATGGCGACCGCGCCGACGCCGGTTTCCTCCAGGATGATGTTGGCCATGCGCGTGCAGTTGGCTTCGTTGAAGCCCTGCAACAGGATGCCGAAGGAACGCTCGGCAATGCGCAGCGCCTTGGCCGAAAAGGCAATCGAGTATTTTTCCAGGGTATCGCGCCGATCCAGAATCAGGCGCATGAACAACGCCGCCCCCAGCGCATTGCACAACGTCATCGGCAGAATGATGTGCGCCACCAGTCGGGCCGCCTGATCGTAGGGCTTGGCCACGACCAGGATGATCAGCATCTGGACGATTTCCGCGCAGAAGGCCGTGGCAAAAACAATCAGCGGTTGCAGCAGACGATCAGCCCGGTGTTTGCGCAAAAAATAGAAATGCAGGCCACCGCCAATCAGTCCCTCGACCGTCGTTGAAATCGCACAGGCCGAATCGGTGAAACCACCAAGGAAATAACGGTGCAGGCCGCCGGTCAGCCCGACCAGAAAACCGACCACCGGGCCGCCGAGAATGCCGCCCAGCACGGCACCAATGGCACGGGTATTGGAAATCGCCCCTTCCACCTGATAACCGAGGTAGGTTCCCATGATGCAGAAGGTGGAAAACACGAAGTAGCACACCAGCTTGTCCGGCAGACGTACCGAAACCTGAATCAGCGGGGCAAAGAGCGGCGTCTTGATCAGGAGATAGGCGATCACCAGATAGATGCACACCTGCTGCATCAGCGTGCCGACAAGTGCCAGGTGGTTGATGTTCTCGATCATGGCCTGAAGCTTAGCGAGAAAGAACGTGAGGAGAGAAGCGAACAAGCCATCGGTGCGGCGCCTTACCCCTCACGCCTCACGGGGACTTTCAGTTCTTGGCGACGAATTCTCACGTTATTTCCTGGAGCGTTTCCCGATAATTCGCCGCCTGTTCGAGAATCCAGTCGCAAAAGGCCTTGAGCGGCGCCGAACCGGCCCGGTTCTCCGGATAGACCAGATAATAGCTGCGTTTACTGCGCAAGACACAGGGATTGAGGATCACCAGTTCGCCGGAATCGAGTTCCTCGCCGACAAAAAAGCGCGGCACCAGCGCCACCCCCAGCCCGGCGCGCGCCGCGACGATGAGCATGGAAAACAGTTCGTAACGCGCCCCGCCCATGGCGTTCACGTTATCCACGCCGGCCGCCTCGAACCACTGTCGCCAGGCGTCGGGACGCGCCGACTGGTGCAGCAGTTCCATGCAGATCAATTCCTCCGGTTCGATCCGGCTACGCCCCTTGAGCAGGGCCGGGCAGCAGACCGGAATCATCTCCTCGCCAAACAGATATTCGGCAATGGCCCCCGGCCAGACCGGATCGCCGTAATGGATCGCCGCATCGAACGAGGTATCGTTGAACATGAAGGGTTCGGCCCGCGTCGTCAGGTCGAGCGTGATTTCCGGATTCTGGCTGTGGAAACTACCCAGACGGGGAATCAGCCAGCGTGCGGCAAAGGTGGGAATCGTCGCCAGTTCGAGCACCCCGCCAGCGCCCCGGTGCGCCATCAGCGACAGGGTGTCATGCTCGATACGGCGCAGATATTCGCGCACCTGCCGCGCATAAAGCTGCCCGGCCTCGGAGAGCGACACCCGCTTTTTGATCCGGTTGAACAAGCTGACGCCAAGATAGCTCTCCAGCGATGAAATCTGCCGACAGACCGCACTCTGCGTCAGCGACAATTCCTCCGCCGCACGGGTGAAACTCTGGTGGCGGGCCGCAGTTTCAAAAGCAATCAGAAGATCGGTACCGGGAATTTTTCTACGCATAGCTTCGTTCCAGGATGGCACAATGTGCTTACTATACCGCGTTTATCCGCCGATCCAACGCTAACTTTCATGGCCCAAGCCACCCCGAACGATGAAAAATCCGCTGGTTGGGTAGGGCGGATAAGCGTAGCGCCATCCGCCGGTCCAGCCTCTCGAATCCAAACCCTGTCTTGCGCCTTCGGCGGTTGATAACAAACGGCGGATGGCGCTTCGCTTATCCGCCCTACGGTCCGTGCTTTGCCGATTGCGATGTTTTTCACGCTAACGATGAAAAGCCACCCCTGTAGGAACGGCCTTGGCCGCGATACAGCGTGTCGGCCACGCCATCGCCAATCGCGGCCAAGGCCGCTCCTACAGGAAATTCATGGGTTTTCACGCCAAACAGCCTTCAACCCGCTGCCCGATGCGCTTTTCCAGATGTTCGTCCAGACAATCAAAAACTTCCGGCCGGAGTGTGTTGTTCATCCAGGTGAGTTGCCGTTTGGCGAGCTGACGGGTGGCGTAGATGCCGCGTTCGCGCAGTTCGTGGCGCGGGATGAGGCCGTCCTGCGCTTCCCAGACCTGACGGTAGCCGACGCAGCGCATGGAAGGAAGTTCCAGGCTCAGCCGGTAGTCACGGCGTAGCCGACTGACTTCGTCTTCCAGCCCGGCGGCAAGCATGGCGTCGAAGCGCTGGGCGATGCGCTCGTGCAGGACGGCGCGATCCGCCGGGGCCAGCCCCAGCAAGAGGAAATTCCAGGGCGGCGGCTGTTGCTGCCCGGCGGCAAGCAGTTGCGACATCGGTTGGCCGGACAGCCGATAGACTTCCAGCGCCCGTTGCAGGCGCTGTGCATCCGTTGGATGCAGGCGGGCGGCCGTTTGCGGGTCGACGCGAGCCAGCTCGGCATGAATCGACGGCCAGCCGTGGGCAGCGGCCTGGGCATCGATTTCGGCGCGGGTGGCCGGGCAGGCGACAGGCAGTTCGGCCAGCCCTTCCAGCAGGGCCTTGAAATAGAGCATGGTGCCGCCGACCAGCAGCGGCAGCTTGCCGCGGGCGTGAATGGCGTCCATCAGCGCCAGCGCATCGCTACGGAAGCGGGCAGCGGAATAGGCTTCTTCCGGGCTGATCAGGTTGATCAGATGATGCGGAAATTCGGCGAGTGTGGCGGCGTCGGGTTTGGCCGTACCGATATCCATATCGCGAAAAACCTGCGCCGAATCAACGCTGATGATTTCCACCGGAAAACGCCGTGCCAGCGCCAGCGCCACCGCGGTCTTGCCGCTGGCCGTCGGCCCCATGAGCAGAATGGCGGGCGGATGCACTACCTGCCCCGAAGGAACAGTCGATCGAGGTCGCTCATTGAAAGCTGCGTCCAGGTCGGGCGGCCGTGGTTGCACTGATCGGCGCGCTCAGTCGCTTCCATCTGGCGCAAGAGGGCATTCATTTCCGGAAGGGCGAGCAGCCGGTGCGCACGGACCGCGCCATGACAGGCCATCGTCGCCAGCAGTTCGTTGCGGCGCTCGTTCAGGAGTTGCGTAACGCCGTGTTCGCGCAATTCGGCGAGGACGGCCAGCGCCAGTGCCGCCGGATCGGCCGCCTGCAGCAGCACCGGCACGGCGCGCGCAGCAAGCTGCGTCGGCCCCATCGCCGCCAGCTCGAAGCCCAGCGCCTGCAGCGTTTCGGCGTATTCGTCAGCAGCGGCGACATCCAGCGGGCTGGCCGCAAACACGGCCGGAATGAGCAGCGCCTGCGTCGGCACCCGGCGGCTGTCGAGCGCGTTCTTGAGTTTTTCGTAAAGGATGCGTTCGTGCGCGGCGTGCATGTCGACGAGCACCAGTCCCTGGACGTTCTGCGCCAGGATGTAGACGCCGTGCAGTTGCGCCAGGGCATAACCGAGCGGCGGCGCAGCCTCCGCAGCAGTTTCCGGCGCTTGTGGCAACGGCTCGGGACGTGCGCTTTCGGCAAAACGATAATAGGCCGAGGTAGCCGGCTCGTTCATCTGCAAATGCTGCTGGCGCGGTGACCAGGACGGCATGGACTGCCCGCCCGCGACCGTTGGCGACGGGACGAAACGGGGCGACACCGGCGCTTCCGTCTGCGTTTCAGCCGCTTCGCCAGCGGGACGGGACAATGCCTTGCGCACCGCATGAAAGACAAACTGGTGTACGGCACGGGCATCACGGAAACGCACCTCGGTCTTGGCCGGATGCACATTGACGTCGACGGCCGCCGGGTCGATCTCCAGAAACAGGCAGTAAGCCGGATAACGGCTACCGTGCAGCATATCCTGCCAGGCTTCACGCAGCGCATGGGAGAGCAGTTTATCGCGCACGAAACGGCCATTCACATAGCAATACTGTGCATCGCTGCGCGCCCGCGAATGCGTTGGCAAGGCACCGTAACCCGAAAGACGGAGAGGGCCCGGCCCGGTATCGATGTAGCGCGATTCGGCCAGAAAATCCTCGCCAAGAATCGCCCCGACACGGCGCGATGCCTCGCCTGCGGCCAGATGCAGACTGTTGCGGCCATTGTGCGAGAGGGCGAAGGCGTGGCCGGGATGCGCCAGCGCAATGCGTTTGACGACATCAAGGCAATGCGCGAACTCGGTCGCTTCGGATTTGAGAAATTTGCGCCGTGCCGGGGTGTTGTAGTAGAGGTCGCGCATTTCGACGACCGTTCCGGCGGCCAGTGCGGCCGGCTCCGGCTGGGCATTCGCTTCGCCAGCAAGACGCCAGGCGTGGCTGGCCCCCGTTTCCCGGCTGGTCAGCGTCAGGCGGGCGACCGAAGCCACCGAAGCGAGCGCCTCGCCGCGAAAGCCGAGCGTTGCCACCCGCTCAAGATCGTCCAGCGTGGCAAGTTTCGACGTGGCGTGGCGCGTCAGCGCCAGTGCCAACTGCTCCCGGGCGATGCCGCAACCGTCGTCGGCCACCCGGATCAGCTTGACCCCGCCCTCTTCCAGCTGAATCTGCAAGGCGTGGCTACCCGCATCAAGCGCGTTTTCCAGCAATTCCTTGAGCACCGAAGCCGGCCGTTCCACCACCTCGCCCGCCGCAATCTGGCTGATCAGCAGGTCGGGCAGCAGGCGGATGACAGGGGGCGTACTCGGTTGGGCAGGCATGGCGCGGATTATACCGGGCGAGAGGGAAGAGAGAAGGGAGAAGGGTGCGCCGGTGCGTTTTTTCGGCCTTCGCTTGGCAAAAACGCCGTTTATTTCTGCACACCATTGCCGCCAGACGGTTTTACCCTTCCCCCTTCCCCCTTCCCGACACCCCCTTCCCTACATCAGCAGCGTCAGCACCACCCGGTTCGCGACATATCCACCAACTACCAGAAAGACGAACAGTCCCGAGGCCAGCAGCAGCGGCTTGGCACCGGCCTCGCGCACCGCGCCCACATGGGTACGCAGGCCAAGCGCCCCCATGGCGGCGGCGAGGATGAAGATGTCGAACTGAATCAGCGCAGCTTGCAGGGCCTTGGGCAGCCAGCCAAGCGAATTGAAGCAGCACACGGCAATGAACCACAGCGCGAACCAGGGAATGACCAGTTTGTTTTTACCCTGATGCGCCGACCCCTCACCCTCATCCCGGTGCTTGGCCAGCCAGGCACCGAGCACCAGCAGGAAGGGCGCCAGCATCATTACGCGCAGCATTTTTTCGATCACGGCGGTCGCCGCGGCCTGTTCACCAGCGGCGTTCCCGGCCACCACCACCTGCGCCACCTCATGCACGGTCGAGCCGACGTAAAGGCCGTAAGCGTGATCGTCCATCCCCAGCCAGCCTTGCAGGAAGGGGTAAAGGAACATGGCGATGGTGCCGAACACCACGACGGTCGCGACCGCTACCGAGACCTTGTGCGCCGGCGCGCGCACCACCGGTTCGGCCCCCATCACCGCCGCCGCGCCGCAGATCGACGCACCGGCACCGATCAACAGCGAGGTCTCGCGATCCATGCGCAGCACCCGCTGCCCCAGCCACTGGGCAAACAGGAAGGTGCCGCTGAGCATCAGCGCATCGAGCAGCAGCCCGGCCCAGCCGACTTCATAAAGCTGCGCCAGGGTGATGCGGAAGCCATAGAGGATGATCCCGAGGCGCAGCAAACGGGTGCGGGAAAAATCAACGCCCGCCGCAACATGCCGCAGCAGCGGTGCCGCCGGGGTATTGCCGAAAAACATGCCGAGCACAATGGCCAGCGTCAGCGCACTCAGACCGGAACCTTTCAGGAAAGGCTGCTGCTCAAGCCAGGTGGCGGCCAGTGCCAGCACGACAACCACCAGCAATCCGCCATACCAGGCCGAATCGACCCAAAAAGGAACGGGCACCGCTTTGGCTGGATGATGGGACATGATCGGCAATCGGAAATGATGAGGCAGAAATCCTACTTCCCGACAAATTATTCGTCCAATACAATTATTTCAGTAAAATATGCTTAATTTTTATATTTATCTCCCGTCCTGACGCCTCACTCCCGAATGAACCTCCATCTTCTGCGAATCTTTCACGGCGTTGCACGGGCAGGCAGTTTTTCCCGGGCGGCGCAGGACATGCACATCAGCCAGCCGGCCGTATCGCGGGCGGTACGCGAACTCGAAACACAGCTCGGCCTGCCCCTGTTCGAGCGCGGGCAAAGCGGCAGCAAGGCGCGACACGGCGTGCATCTAACCAGCAGCGGGCAGGCAGTTTATCGCCACGCCCAAGGGATTTTCGCGCTGGAACACAGCGCCGAGCAGGAAATCGCCCAACTCATCGGCCTGCAGCGCGGCAGCCTGTCCGTCGGGGCCAGCACCACCGTCGGCGGCTACTGGCTGCCGCCCCTGCTGGCAAGCTTCATGCACAGCTATCCGGAACTGGAACTGACGCTGCGTGTCGGCAACACCGAAGAAGTTGCGCGCTGGCTTGACGACTGCACGGTGGACATCGGCCTGGTCGAGGGCGAAGTCGCCGCCCGGACACCCGGCGACCCGCCTCTGGACATCCGCCCCTGGCGGCGCGAAGCGCTGCTGCTGCTCGCCGCACCACAGCACGAACTGGCCTTGTCGGCCCGCCCCCTGCACAGCGGGCAACTGTCGGCCTGCCACTGGCTGCTGCGCGAACCCGGTTCGGGAACGCGCCTCGTCAGCGAACGCTTCTGGGCCGAACACGGCATTCTTCCGGCATCGCACAGTGAAATTGCCAGTAATGAGGCGATTGCCCGCATGGTCGCGGCGGGAGCCGGTATCGCCCTGTTGCCGCAGGTACAGGTGCTCGACCTGTTGCAACTTGGGACGCTGGTCGCGCTGACGCTGCACAATGCCCCGCTCACCGAACGCCAGTTATACGCCCTGCAACGACACCAGCGCCTGCCTTCACCGGCACTTCAGGCATTTATCCGTCATCTGGGATGAAAACGTGAAGTGCGGTGGCTGGTGGCTGCTGATCAGCAGGTGGCTGCGCCGGGTTTTGACGAAAACCCGCTTGATTTTCATCGTTCGGGTGACTCACACCATGAAACTTAGGGTCATAATCCAACCTGCAGAGGCGTGGGGGTTTCACGGTGAGTTCAAGCGGAAACGGACGTGGATTGAACCGTCGCCCCTGTGCAGGGAACCGGGGCATGATGAAACAAGCAGCGCTATCTGAGCATAAGGAAAAACCGTGAATTCGAAGATGACAATCCGTTCAAAGATTCTGGCTTTGATCGTGGTGATTTTTATTTT
>CAYMYD010000062.1:0-10966 GCA_964394535.1 uncultured Propionivibrio sp.
GCAGCTCGCTGTTGTTGAAAAAGCGATCAAAGGAAAAGGGCTGATCGCTGACCGGGACTTCCGGACTGTCGAGCCATCCTGACGTGCTGTCGGTCGGGGTGGCATCCCAGGGTGAAGCCGTGCTGTCGGTCGCCGGCGTTTCCTGAACCGGCGCAGTTTCAGTGGGTAGTTTTTTGCTCATGCCTGACTCCTTTTTAGCGTGAAATACAGTGGTCAGTGGCTGGTGTTTAGTGGTTAGTGAAAGTCAGGCGGCTTCGCCGGTTTTGGACGAAAACCCGCCTGATTTCTCACATTTCACTTTTCACTTCTCACCCCCTCTCCTCCTGCGAAGAGAGGGGGAACTCAGCGATCAGGACTTGCGGCGAACTTCCACCTTGGCCAGCTTCTCGTAATACTTGACGATGCCGCCGTGGTCGTCTTCACCACAACCATCGACCTTGAGCGCCTGCATGATTTCCATCACGCCCGCCGTCAGCGGCAGGGGAACGCCCACATCGTGCGCGGTTTCGAGCGCGTTGTTCAAATCCTTGATGTGCAGATTGATGCGGAAACCCGGGTTGAATTTGCGCTCGATCATCAGCGGTGCCTTGGCGTTCATCACCGTGCTGCCGGCCAGGCCACCCTTGATGGCGTTGAACACCAACTCGGGATCAACCCCCGCCTTGGTCGCCAGCGTCATGGCTTCGGAGAGCGCAGCGATATTGAGCGCCACGATGACCTGATTAGCCAGTTTGGTCACGTTACCGGCACCGACCGCCCCCACCAGCACGGCAGAAGCCCCCATGCACTTCAGAATGGGCAGCACCTCGTCGAACGCGGCCTGCTCGCCACCGACCATGATCGACAGGCTGCCGTCAATCGCTTTCGGCTCACCGCCGGAAACCGGCGCATCAAGCATGCGGACTCCCTTTTCACCCAGCGCCTTGGCCACTTCCTGCGCGGCCAGGGGAGCAATCGAGCTCATGTCGACCACCAGTGAACCGGCGCGCGCGCCTTCGATCACGCCGTTGGCACCCAGCACCACGGTCTTCACCTGGGGCGAATTGGGCAGCATGGTGATGATGATGTCCGTCTGCGCAGCGACGTCTTTCGGCGTGGCAGCCGATTTTGCGCCCAGCGCGACAATTTCAGCGACGGCAGCCGCGTTGATGTCGCACACGGTCAGGTCATAACCCGCCTTGATCAGGTTCTTGCTCATGGGCTTGCCCATGATACCGAGGCCAATGAAGCCGATTTTCTTGCTCATGAAAACTCCTTTCAGTTGAAATGATCGAAAATTACAGGGCGTATCCGTATTCGCTGACCCAAGCCAGCGATTGCACGCTGTCGGGGGTCGGGATATATTCCAGGCCGAGATATCCCGCGTAGCCACTGGCCATCAGGTCACCGATCAGCCAGGGGTAATTGATTTCACCGCTACCGGGCTGATGACGACCGGGATTGTCGGCGATCTGGATATGGCTGATGCGCGCCTTGTTCGTCCGATAGATGTTGGCCAGTTCGCCTTCCATCCGTTGCGCGTGGTAGACGTCGTATTGCAGATACGCATTCGCATGGGCGACTTCATCCAGCACGCTGAACACCTTGGCCGTCGTATCGAGCGTAAAACCCGCAACATCGCGTGAATTGAGGTGTTCGACCAGGAGGCGTATTCCGCTCTTGCCCAACGTTTCTGCGGCAAGACGCAGATTTTCAACCAGCGTCTGCCGCTGTTCGGCGGCAGGAAAGTTCGGCAAGACGCGACCGACAAGGCAATTCACCTGGGGAACCCCCAGCGCTGTTGCGTATTCGACGGCCTTGATCAAGCCCTCGGCAAACTCCTGCTTGCGTGCCGGATCGACAGCAATGCCACGCTCACCGGCCGCCCAGTTGCCCGCCGGCAGGTTGATGAGTACGAGTTTGAGCGCGTTCGTCCTGAGCGCCGCCTGGAGGTCGGCAATCGCGTAGTCATACGGAAACATGAACTCGACCGCCTTGAAACCCGCCTTGGCAGCCGCAGCAAAGCGTTCCATGAACGGAACTTCCTGAAACATCATCGAAAGATTGGCAGAAAATTTCGGCCGCACGGAGGAATCAGTCATGGCTTTCTCCTGAACATTTTGCAAATGGAAACAGCAAGACACTTGCAAAATTCGGGCCAGCTCTTACTTACTTCACAACCTATTAATTTTATTAGACTTAATAAAAAATCAGCGACCTTGAAAAGGAAGCAATCGTTTCATAAAGGAACGATCCGTTCCGCAAAGGGACTTCACCATCCGCATAAGGAATCCCTTTTAGCGTGAAAAAGCATCACCAACGTAACGACGAAGCACGGTTTCGCAGGGGCGGGTTTGAAACCCCCCCTGCGAAACCTGCAGATTTTTCATCGTTCGGGGTATGGCGATGAGCATCATGAAAGTTTCTGATCGTTCCCACGCTCCTGCGTCAAGGTCGTCAGCAACTGCGCCGGGCGCTTAGACGCCAGGACGCGAGAGCGTCCCTGGGCGGGGCGCTCGCGCCATGAAAGTCACTCATCCTCGACGAAATCGGGCATTTGTCCTTGCAAGCCCGGGTTTTCCCGGATTTTTCGCCACAGCGTGGTGCGACCGATACCGAGCAGTGCGCTTGATTTCTTGAGCGAACCGCCGGTCTTTTTGAAGACATGCTCGATGTAACGCTCTTCCAGTGCCTTCAGGGTGATGCCCTCGGAGAACACCCCTGCCTGCGAATCGGCACGTTCCTCACCAAAGCCCGCGGTGCCATGCGGGTTGATGGAAAAATCATGAATGCTGAGAGTTTTCTCATCACAGACGATCACCGCCCGCTCGACCATTCCGCTCAACTCCCGGACATTGCCCTGAAAATCATAATGACGCAGATAATCCCGGCTTTCCTGACTCAGGCTCAAGACCCCCTTGCGATAGCGCTTGGAGAACTCCTTGACAAAATGCTCGCTCAGCAATTCGATATCTTCACCGCGTTCGCTCAAGGCCGGAATGTACAGGCACAGGATGGCAATGCGGAAATAGAGATCGCTACGGAACAGTTTGGCTTTGACCTGTTCCCGCAGGTTACGATTGGTCGCACAGATGATGCGCACATCGACCGGTATCAACTTGTTATCACCAATGCGCATGACCTGTTTTTCCTGAAGCACGCGCAACAGTCGCCCTTGCAGGATCAGCGGCAATTCGCTGATCTCGTCAAGCAGGATGGTTCCGCCATGTGCCATTTCAAAAAGACCGGGCTTGCCTTTCCGGGAAGCACCGGTGAATGAGCCTTCGGCATAGCCGAACAACTCGCTTTCGATCAATGTTTCCGGCAAGGCGGCACAATTGATCGCCACAAAAGGCGAATTTTTCCGTCGACTATTATTGTGAATGCTTTGAGCAAACATTTCCTTGCCCACGCCGGAAGCGCCAAGAATCAATACCGTGCTATCGTATTGAGCAAATTTTCTGGCGGTATTGATCGACCTCTCCATGATGCTGCTTTTATGCACGATATCTGAAAAATCATATTCGGCAAAAAAACCTTTTTCCGCCAGGCGGGCACGGATTTTCTGTTCGATCTTCTGAACATCGGTAATGTCCTGATAGGTGGCCACCGCACCTCTGACCTTACCATCGACAATCACCGGTATCCGGCTGGTGGCAATCACCGCCTGGTTTCCCAACTGCTGAATGTCGCCAATCTCCGAATGCCCGCTTTCCAGAACATTGGTCAGGCGCGTTCCTGGAATGATTTCGCCAATCGCCCGGCCGATAGCCTTTTGCCTTGACACGCCGGTAATTTTTTCCGAAGCACTGTTGAAAACGGTCACAATCCCGTGTTTATCAACGGCGATAATGCCATCATGAACAAAGTCGATGATCGTGGTGAATTGTTGCGCTTTCTCTTTTTGCAATCTTGAAGCGTGAAGAATTTCCTGTGCCTGGGCAATGGCAATCTGCATGGCCTGAACACCGGAATGCACCGGAAAGACATGGCAATTAGCCCGTGACAAGGCGATATTGACCGAGCTGTCACCGACAAAGATGCGGATGCCACGTCCGATCATGTTTTCCACATCGGAGATGATATTGTCCGGGTTGGTGATTTCACAGCAAACCGTCTCCAGGCCCATCACCGAGGCGATCATTTCAGCGCCATAGATCACATTCTTGTAACCAAAGACACCGACCACGCCATCCAGTTTGATTTTCCTGACTGATTCGAATGCCTCGATCAGATCGAAAGCAGTCACCTTGATTTCCACAATCGGAATATCGAAGGCATTTTTGATGATTTCGTAACATCCACCACGAGAAATGATGACTCTTGCCCCATCATTGATTACCCGGCGCGCATCTTCGCAAATCACGGAGGATTCGGAAGGCAAAAAACAGACGTTGTCATAAGCATTCTCGACAGCAATTCGCTGCACGAGATCAGCCATGTAAAGAAAAGGGGTGATGACGACGATTTCTTTCATTTATTTCCCCGGAAAGATAAAACTTTTCCGTAAAGTATCGCACTTTCAACAAAAAAGGGAGCCTCCGCGGAAGCTCCCTCGTTCCCTCCGAAAACCAGGATTTACAGCGTCGCCAGTTTCTGCCAGCCCGTCTTGTCGAAACCGTCGAGCGTCATGACCGTCGCACCGAACTTGCCGAATTCTTCGGGTTTCAGCGCGTCCAGTTCGTAGGCCAGCGAAAATTCCGGCAGCGCACGGGCCACCTTGGCCAGCAAGTCCTGATCGTCCGGATCATTGATCCCTTCGCGGCGCGGCAGCGGATTGGCTGCGTCAGCCTGATTGATTTCGGCCTGGATTTTCGGGTGAATCGTCATATGCACCTTGCCACCAGCGAGGCCGGTCACATGCACGACAGCACGGAAAGCCGCCGGCATGAGAATCTGCGTGTAGCCGCGCTCGGTCACGATCTTGTGGCAACGTTTAACGACGGCCAGCGTGGCGAGATCAAGTTCTTCCTTGGTCAGCCCGGCCTTGCGCTCTTCGTTCAGCGCACCGAGATAGTCCTGCAGACGGCCCATGACGATGGCAGCTGTCGACGGCGCGGGGGTCTTTCCGACAGCCCTGGCACGGGCGATGCCGCGCTCATGCGCTTCCGCAGCAGCAACAATTTGCGATACCGAAGGGCAAACGGTCGGATTGGTCGGAATACCGTCAGCAGCGAGTTCTTCGAGCACCTGCATCCCCTCGCCGGTACCGGGTATCTTGACCATCACGTTCGGTCCGAAGGTCGCAATCTGGCGTCCCTGACGGTACATTGCAGCGGCATTATTGGAAATCTTCGGTTGTACTTGCGAGCGAATATAGCCGTATTCCCCGTTGCTCGACTCGTAGAGCGGCATCAGGCGTTGCGAGAAATTGCGAACGACAACGCCCAGAAGTTCGACGATGCGATCATCCCCCTTGAGTTTCGGAGAAATCGCCGCGACCGCCTGGGTATAACGTTCGCCATCGCGGGTCAGCGCTTCGTAAGTCAGCGGCGGATTCGAGGTGCAGCCGATGGCACCGCTCTCCAGCGCGTCGTTCAGTTCGGATATCACCGCCGAATCATTGCACCAGCAGCTCTTCGTGTTCTGCGCCATCCAGTTAAGAAATTGATGTTTGATCATGATTACTCTCCTTTAAAAAAATTAGTGTTCCGTTTTCAAGCCATGTAATTTCCGCCGTTCACATCGAGAATCGCGCCAGTCATGAAGGCAGCGGCATCGGAAGCGAGGAAGGCGATGGTTTCGGCAATTTCTTCGGGCTTGCCAAGTCGGCCCATGGGAATGGTTTTGTAAATCGCCTCAAGATCGGCCTGGGTGAAATCCTTCAGCATGTCACTCTCGATGGTGCCGGGGGCGACCGCATTCACCGTGATCCCGTCTGCGGCGACTTTCTTGGCGAGATGGCGCGTGATCCCGATGATCGCCGCCTTGGCCGCGACGTAAGCCGAGCCGGCGCTGATGCCCCCACTGCGCCCGGCCATTGAGGAGATCGAGATGATTCTTCCCCAGCCCTGCGCCTTCATCGGCCGAATCGCCTCACGTGAGGCAAAGAAAACGCCCTTGAGGTTGATGTTCATCATTCGATCCCATTCTTGCCCCGTGACGCTGTCGTACTGCGTGTTGGTGAGGATACCGGCGTTATTCACCAGAATGTCGAGTCGGCCATAACGTGCCACCACGGCATCAATCATTCCCGTGATTTCGTCGGTATTGCCAAGATCCACCTTCAGCGCGAAGGCATCCGAACCCGATTGCCGGATGGTTTCTGCCGACTTTTCCGCTGTTTCAATATTGATATCGGCAATCACCGGAACAACGCCGTGTGCTGCAAGTGAAACTGCCGTTGCATATCCGATGCCGCGTGCGCCACCGGTGACAATGGCCACTCTTTTCTCAATTTTCATTGACGCTTCCTTTCAATCAAGCACTGATTGGCTCAAGGACAATCTTCATCCCGGCCCCGTTTTCAAAGAGTTCGAAACCTTCCTTCCAGCGGTCAAGCGGCAGAACGTGAGAAACCAGAGGCAGGAGCTTGATGCGCTCCGCCTTCAGAAGCTTCATGGCGAGATTCCAGTTCTGCCAGTTCTGACCGAGCGAGCCGGTCACTTTGGCTTCCTTGTAAGCGATCTGCTCGAAATCGATCTCGAAGGGTTTTCCGAAGAGCCCCACCTGCGTGTACTGCCCACCGCGCCGCAAAAGCTTGATGCCGGAACGCGCGGCGGCCGGTGCGCCAGAGCACTCGAACACCACATCCGCGCCCAGACCGCCGGTCATCTGCATGACCAGCGCTGCGACATCGTCGGTTTCCAGATTGAGGGTGTGATGGATGCCGGAAGCCTTCGCGTGAGCCAGCCGATCCTTGTCGCGGCCGGTGCCGGTCATGATGACGCGCCCCCCGCAGATCTGCGCAAGCTGGGCAGTCAGTTGGCCGATCAGTCCGGGACCGCTCACCAGCACCACATCTTCCGGCTTGACGCGGGTCAGTTCGATCACCGCTTCGACCGCACAGCACATCGGTTCGATTGTCGCGCCCTCAACAAAGCTCACGTTATCCGGCAGTTTCTGCACATTGTGCTCGGGGATCACAATGAAATTGGCGAAGGCCCCGTCGTACCAGTAGCCGATCAGCTTCTTGTTCGGACAGATGTTGGTCTTCCCCGTTTTGCACAGCAGGCATTCACCGCAGGTGTAAAACGAGGTAATGCCCGAAACACGCTCGCCCACCCTGACATGCTTGACGCCTTCCCCCAGTTTGGTGACGACACCGGCAAATTCATGCCCGGTAATCACCGGCGGACGCATCGCCAGGGAAATATCCGAGTGGTAGATATGCAGGTCCGAACCACAGATGCCGGTAGCCTTAACTTCGATCTGCACCTCACCCGGCCCCGGCTCGGGAATCGGGCGCTCCTGCAGTTCCATATTGCCTTCGCCGAGCGCGGTTTTGACGAGGCCGATCATGCGGTTTTGCATTTGAAAGTTCCTTTTTGAGTACACCTTTTCTGCCACTCCGTCATGAAATACCGGGGCGGAGGAGCAGAAAAGGAAGATCGCTGCTTACAAATTCGGCAGCCAGGTAGAAAGCGAAGGAATGAAGGTCACCATCATCAGTGCCACGAGGAGGGCGATGAAAAGCGGGAATCCTTCGCGACAGAACTCGCCAACCTTGGTGCCGGTGATCGAGTTGGCGATGAACATCACCGTCCCCATCGGTGGCGTGAGGCAGCCAATCGCCAGATTCAGGATGATGATCAGGCCAAAGTGGATCGGGTCTATCCCCAGCAAGCGCACTGTCGGCATCAGCAGGGGTACGAGCACGATGATCGCCGCGTTGCCCTCGATGAACATGCCGAGAATCAGCAGGAAAGCGTTCAGCACCAGCAGGAAGGTCACCGGATTGGTCGAAAAGCCGGTAATGATCTGCGCCACGTCCTGCGCCAGTTGTTCCCAGGTCAAGATCCAGGCAAAGGCCGAACAGGCCATGATGATGAGCATCACGCCAGCGGTGGCACGCGCCGTTTCAAGGAGCGAGAGCTTGATGTGCTCGAACTTCATTTCCTTGTACACGAAGGTGCCGATGAAAATCACGTAGAGCACCGCCATGGCACCGGCCTCGGTCGGTGTGAAGGCTCCGATGCGGATCCCGCCGATGATGACCACAACCAGCACCAGCGCTCCGGAAGCCCCCTTGAGCGCTACCCAGAATTCGCTCCAGGTCGGGTCGTGGGTACGCACCGGCTTGTAGTTGCGGGTACGGGCGACAAAGTAGATGGCGATCATCAGCAGGATGCAGCACAAAATTCCCGGCACAACCCCGGCCATGAACATCTTGCCGATGGAAACATCCGCCACATAGCCGTAGATGATGAGCGCAATCCCCGGCGGGATGATCGGCGTAATCAGCGAACCGGCAGCAGTCACCGCCGTCGAGAAGGCCTTGCCGTAACCGAGCTTCACCATTTCCGGCACCAGCATCTTGCACAACATCGCGCAGTCAGCGAGGTTGGATGCCGAGAGACCACCCATCAGGATGCTCACCAGCACGTTCGACTGGGCCAGACCACCCTTGAAGTGGCCGGTCAGCACTTCGGCAAGATTCAGCATGCGCCGGGTGATCCCGGTGTAGTTCAGGAGGTTGCCAAGAAAGATGAAGAAGGGAATGGCCAGCAGCGTCACATTTTCCGAAGCACCGATGATGCGCTGCGCGGCGATAATGGGCGAGGCGTCACCTGCAATGAAAAAGTAGGTGAGAATCGCGCCGATGACCGAGAGAAAGACGGGCAGGTTGATGGCAAAACCCGTCAGCAAAAAGAGGCAGGCAAGTCCGACGGCCATGGCATCAGTCTCCGTTCACGTTGGAAGAATTGTTCCTGATATCTCGGATGAGGTTCATCAGGAGATGGAAAGCCATCCAGAACGCGCCGATGGGCACGGCAAGGTCGATCCACGAATACTTGAGCCCCAGAATCGGCGTGATCTTTTCACCAGCCGCCAGGGAAAGCTGCCAGCCCAGCCAGCCGAAGGTCAGCAGGATCACGATCCCCAGCACATCGTTGAAATGCTGAAAGTAGCGCTGCACCCTGGGCGGCAGAAGAACGACAAAGGCATCGATACTCACATGCCCGCGTACCTTCATTGCGGAAGCGGCACCGAACATGATCGCCCATAGATAGAGCGCTACCAGCACCTCCTCGATCCATTGCAGCGGATCGTGCAGGATGTAGCGCATGAAGACGGCGACAATCGTGACGATGGTGATGACGAAGGTAAACAGATTCGCCAACCCGTCATCCAGTTTTTTGATGAAACCCATGAGCCCTCCTTATTTTTCTGGGTGCATTCTTTGACCCGGGATGGCGGCGGGAATTATTTCTCCCACCGCCTGACCGGCTTTTACTTCAGGAACGACTGAACCTTGTCATACAGGCCAGGGGACCATTCCGGGAAGTGCTTGTAGGTATCTTTCGCGGCCTCGCGGAAAGCGGCTTTATCCACTTCCATGACCGTCACACCTTCCTTCTTCATCTTCTCGATGACGTCCTTTTCTGCGGCAAGCGTGGTCTTCATCATGAACACACCGGCCTCATCGCCTGATTCAATCAACGCCTTCTGAATGTCCGCAGGCAGCTTCTTGAAATAGGCCGCGCCGATGAAGCACTGGGTGATCATGTCCAGGTGACCGCTCAGAACCAGATACTTCGCCGGTTCATGGTGCTTCTGACCATAAAGGACAGGGATCGGGTTTTCCGCACCGTCAATCACGCCGGTGGTCAGCGCCGGATAGACTTCACCCAATGGCATCGGGGTCGGCGTCGCCCCCATCGTCTTCAGAGAATCGATCTGAATCCGGTTGTTCGGAACACGAATCTTCAGCCCCTTGAGATCAGCGGGCGTATTTACCGGCTTCTTGCTGACCATATGGCGAGTTCCATAGAGCCAGGAAGTCAGAATCTTGAAACCCTTGCCTTCGAGCTGGGTGGAAAGATCGGCAAACCAGGGGGTTTTGGTGAGTTTCAGGACGTCCTCGTAATCCTTACCCAGGTACGGGCCGATCATGATGCCGAAATCGGGCACATAGTCGGCAAAGAAGCCACCGTCAGCCAGCGTGATGATGCCGCTGCCCAGCTTCATCTGCTCCATCAGATCCTTCTTGGAACCAAGCATCGAACTGGGGAAAACCTTCATCTCGCCCTTGCCCTTGGTTTTTTCGCCAAAGAGGCGCGCCCATTCACGCATGGCGAGATCGAAAGGTTCGCCAGGATTGTTCTCGTAAGCGAGCTTGATCGAATAATCCGCGGCGAAAGTCACTGCAGAACTGAACATCAGCGCCGCGCCAAAGAACAAGCCACGAAGAATCCTGTTGGTACGAAAAGTTTGCATGAGACCTCCTTGTTAATCCTTCTGGTTAATCAGACCACCAGTCATCCCGAACAACGTGGAAGCATTGACAAAACCACCAGCACCTTGCCTCCCGCCGCTCATCGCCACTGACGATCAGCTTGATCCACCACCAGTTACGCAGCTTTGCAGTAATGCGCAACAGATTCTGGATACTTGTACTATGCAATTTTTGTGCCAGTTTGTAACCGTTTGATTTCAATCATCCGGACACGCCTCACTCATTCCGTAATGAAACACAGGATTCGACTTTGAAACAAAAGAAAGCGGCTGTTCTCGCCGCTGCGAACGGTGCTGGCGTTTCCCTGAAATCCTCACCACCAAGGCGTAAAGGAAAGCAAAGTAGCGTCTTTCTGACCTGTCCGGAGGGTGAATGGCAAAACCTTGAGGCAATTCCGGCAAGGCCATGATCCTTAAATCCTCACCGCAAAGGCGCAAAGGTACAAAGATCGCAAAGGAAACAAGAGCTTATGTGATTCTGTCAATTCACCCAATGGGTGAATGACAAAATGTTCAAGCACTTCCGGCAAGTCGTTGATTTTCTTTGCGTCCTTCGCGCTCTTTGCGCCTTTGCGGTGAATAACAGAGG
>CAYMYD010000063.1:0-10860 GCA_964394535.1 uncultured Propionivibrio sp.
GGGTGATGCCCGCTGCCGCCAAGGGGATGCTGACCGCCGCCAAGGTCATGGCCCGCACCGCCATCGACGTAATGGCCAAACCGGAAAGCGTCAGCAAGGCGCGCGCCGAACTGGAAGAAAGTCTGGGCGGCGTGAAATACGTCTGCCCGATTCCGGAAGGGGTTTTGCCAAAGATGGCGTGATTCTTTTGAATCTGGTATGAACCTCTGAATCTGTCATGATTTTCTGTGGGTATTTTCAGGAGTGCCATCGTGCAGATCAAACTGTTTCCGATCGTTCCCACGCTCCAGCGTGGGAACGCATTTGTTTGACGCTCTTGCGTCATAAGCGTTACCCGCCGCGCCGGGCGCTGAGATGCCAGGACGCTGGAGCATTCCTGGGCTGCGTTCCCACGCTGGAGCGTGGGAACGATCAACGTCCTGTCAATTTCCCCTGAATCACTGCCAACAGATGTTTTTCCTTTCCCCCCTTGCCCTGCCGAGGGAGACAAAACAGGAGGTTTCCGTTATAAGCCGGACAGCGACGGATGAAATCCGTGTTGCCCCTGGAATCTTCTGACATGACAAAAGTAGACAAACTTTCTTCCTACCGCTGGTTCATCCTGTTCCTGGCGGTCGCAACCTACCTGATGGGGTTTCTGAGCCGCTTTGCCTGGCCGCCGCTGGTGCCGGTGGCCGTGCCTGCCTTGGGCTTCAGCATGACCGAAGCGGGCATGTATATGACGGCTTTTTATCTGGGCTACATCAGCACCCAGATCCCCGGAGGAATGCTGGGCGACCGTTTCGGTGTCCGGCCGGTCATGGTTGCAGCCCTGCTGATTCAGGCAGCGGCCTCTGGTGGCCTGGGCTTCATCCATGATTTCCATCCCGGATTTCTGCTGCGCGTTTTATCGGGCCTGTCTGCGGGGGCGGTATACGCAGTCTGTTTCAAGGTCATGGTGCGCTGGTTCAGTGTGGCCCAGCGTGGTCTGGCCTTCGGCTTCCTGATGGCCACGCCTTCGCTGGGTATCACCCTCAGCAACACCCTGGCCCCGCTCCTTGAAGGTCTTTTTGACTGGCGCATGGTCTTCAAGCTGGTGGGCGCAGCTTCGCTGCTGGTGTCGGTACTGGTCTTCCTGTTCATGCGGGAAGGCCCGGCAGCAAGGAGCGACGCACCGGGCAGCACGGCGGCCGCTGACGTGCCTGGCTTTGTCAGCGGATTGAAATACGTGCTTGGCAACCGCAATATCATGCTCCTGACCCTCGGTGGATTTGCCAATATCTGGGCACAGGTCGGGTTCAGCAGCTGGGGCAATCTGTACCTCAAGCAGGAACTGGGACTGAGCTTGCAGGCCGCCGGCAGCATCATGACCGCCTTTGGTCTGATCGGTCTGGTGGCAGCACCCCTGGGGGGCTTGCTGGCCGGACGGAGTGGCAAGGGTCGCCTGATTCTGGCGATCGCCAATGTCGCCACCCTCATCGGCATCCTCTGTTTTGGTTATGGCACCTCCGGCAGCATGCTCCTGCTCCTCACGCTGCTGGCGGGCCTGGGGGTCGGCTGCCAGAACGCACTCTACGGTTTTGTCACCTCGACTTACGCCCAGCCGAAGTGGGCCGGCATTACGGGCGGAGTGACCGGGTTTGTGTACCAGCTCGCCGGAGCGCTGGTGCCCCTGGCGACCGGACTGGCCATTGATTTCGGCTCCTTTGCGGCGGTGTGGTGGATTCTGGCGGCAGGCCCGTGTGTCGGTCTGATCTGTGTCCTGCTGACCCGACCCGCCAGCCCATAGTTGTCTTGATGCCGAAGAAATCGCTTCAGGAGTGCCACCGTGCAGATCAAACTTCACCAACTGAGAGCCTTCAATGCGGTTGCCGAGCAGGGCAGCATCCGCAGCGCCAGCCGGATGCTTTCTCTTTCCCAGCCTGCCGTGACCAAGGCCGTGAAGGAACTTGAGGAAAGCCTGGGTACCTCGCTCGTGCTGCGAGGCGCCAAGGGGGCCGTGCTGACGCATTGCGGTGAAGCGTTTTACCAGCGCTCACGGCTGATCCTGCGCGAACTCCATCTTGCCCAGGAAGACGTGCGTCAGCATCTCGACAGCACGGGGGGAAGCGTTTACATCGGCGTGGCGGCGTCCATTGCGGTCAGCCTGATGCCCGAAGTCGTCGCACGTTTCATGCAGGAATTCCCGAAAGCACGAATACAGGTCAGTGACGGGCAGATTCAGCGCCATATCCAGCGGCTCCGGCAAGGCGAAATTGATTTCTGCATCAACACCGCCCCTCCTAATACACAGGATGGTGATCTTGCGTTTGAAAAATTGGTCAATATGGAATTCGCGCTGGTCGTTCGGCGAGATCACCCCTTGGCCCAGGCCACGAAGCTTGAAGAGTTCGCGCATTGCGACTGGCTGATGCCACCATCACGTCCCGGCATCCATAGCCAGCTAAGCAAGCTCATCGAGTCTCACGGACTTCAGCCAAGGCAGAGTGTCACCTGCGACTCCTTCATTGCCGCCATCAGCATTGCCGCCCATACCGACTGCATCGCGCCAGTTTCCGAACCCTCGCTTCAGCCATTTCTGGCCGAAGGCAAGGTTGTCCGTATCCCGCTTGAAACCCGGTTGCCACTGGCGACATTTTTCCTGATCCAGCGTGCTGACAGTCCGTTAACACCACTTGCTGCTCGCCTGGCACAGCTTTTCAGAATGCATGTACGGCCGAAATATAAGACTGCAAGCTGAGGGCTTCTGTTGCTGCCTGAATATCAGCTGAAGTTCCGGCAGAAGGGGAGAATCCCTTCTGCCATTGATCAGATGACGCCCTGCTCAATCATGGCGTCGGCAATCTTGACGAAAGCGCTGACGTTTGCCCCGGTCAGATAGCTGACCGAACCATCCTTGCGCCGACCACACATCAGGCAGGTTTCATGGATTCTCTTCATGATCATGTGCAAGCGATTGTCTACCTCGTCACACGTCCAGAACATGCGCATTGCATTCTGGCTCATTTCGAGTCCGGAGGTTGCAACGCCACCTGCGTTGCTTGCCTTGCCTGGCGCAAACAAGACCTTGTTGGCCTCGAAAAATCTGACGGCTTCGTTTGTTGATGGCATGTTTGCGCCTTCCGCAACACAAATCACCCCGTTCTTGACAAGTGTCTTGGCGTCGTTCTCGTCAAGTTCGTTTTGTGTTGCGCACGGCAAAGCGACATCGACAGGTACATGCCACGGACGTTTGCCCGGATGAAATTCAGCCCCGATTTTTTCTGCATACGTTTCGATCCGGCCGTATTGGACGTTCTTGATCTCCATCAGGATTGCCAGTTTCTCCGGTGTGAAGCCCGCCTCATCGACAACGGTTCCGGAGGAGTCCGAGGCGGTCACAACCTTGGCGCCGCAGTCCATGGCCTTTTCAATGGCGTATTGGGCGACATTTCCAGAGCCAGAGACGGCGACACGCAGTCCGTCAAAGCGCATTCCCCGTTGCTTGAGCATCTCTTCGGCAAAATAGACAACGCCGTAGCCAGTCGCTTCGGGGCGCATCAGCGAACCACCGTAGCTGATTCCTTTGCCGGTAAACACGCAGTCGGTACGGTTCGTGAGTTTACGCATCATGCCGCTCATGTAGCCGATCTCGCGACCGCCCACGCCGATGTCGCCGGCCGGCACATCGGTATGCGAGCCCAGATGGCGGAACATTTCGTTCATGAACGCCTGACAGAAGCGCATGATTTCTGCGTTGCTCTTGCCTTTCGGGTCGAAATTCGATCCTCCCTTGCCGCCGCCCATCGGCAGCGTGGTCAGCGAGTTCTTGAAGGTCTGCTCCAGCGCAAGAAATTTCATCACCGAAAGCGTGACACTCGGATGGAAGCGCATCCCGCCCTTGTAAGGCCCGAGTGCCGCGCTGTGCTGGATTCGGTAACCACGATTCACCTGAACTTCGCCCGCATCGTCCACCCAAGCAACGCGGAAAATGACGATCCGCTCGGGCATCAGCAAACGCTCGATCAGGGCATGCTCCGTATACTTCGGGTTGCTTTCAAGGAAAGGCCACAGTGTTTCCATGATTTCGGTCGTGGCCTGCAAATATTCAGGGTGGTGAGGGTTTTTGGCCTGGATCGACGTGAGAAAACTATCGAGGGTTGCGTACTTCATGGCAATGTCTCCGGGTTGAAATAAAAATGGTTTCGATGCATTTGTTTTTTAAAAAACACAAATGTAATCATCTGTCACCTTCAAATGATCCGGATTGACCGCTGCTTTCTTTTGCGCGATTATCATCAGTTGTTGATCGATAATCGCGCAAAACTCATGGGGAGGGGAGATGATCAAGCCATGTGACTGGATTGCCGGCCTGGAAAAAGGGCTGCGCATCATTGAAGCCTTCAGCGATGTTCATTCCCGGTTGACGGCCTCGACGGCGGCCCGCCGTACCGGCATCACCCGCACGGCGGCACGGCGTTACCTGCTCACCTTGCAACACCTGGGTTATGTTGAAAGTGACGGCCAGATGTTCTGGCTGACGCCCAAGGTGTTACGGCTCGGTTGGTCCTATTTCGACTCGGCCAAGGTGCCACGGGCGGCGCAGCCGCATCTTCAGCGCCTCAGTGTCTCATTGGGCGGCGCTGCTTTTTTCTCGGTGCTGGACGGGCACGATGTGGTTTTTGTGGCACGTGACGGTTTGAGCCAGGTACAGAATGTCGGCTATGTTCTCGGTGCGCGTGTTTCGCCCAATCTGACCTCTGCCGGGATTGCCATGCTCTCCTGCCGTCCGCAGCATGAAATCGATGACTGGCTCGCCGACAGAAAATTCATTTCCTATACGCCTTACACGGTGACCAGCCCGGAACAGCTTCGAGAAAACATCGAGCGCGCCAAAATCCAGGGCTATGCTCTGATCGAACAGCAGCTTACGCCGCTGGTTCGCGGTATTGCGGTGCCGATTCGCTTCAGAAGCGGCGAACTTGCCGGGGCGGTCAATATCAGCTTGCCCATGGGCAACGAAAGTTCCGAGCGCGCCGTCGCGCGAGCGCTGCCGTTGTTGCGTGAGGTCGAATACGCGCTGGAATCGGCTTTCTGAAAATTTCAATCCGTGCGGATCACTCTGCCGGTTCTGGCCGCTTCGGCAATGGCCTCCGTGACCCGCAGATTCTGTAAACCATCGTGGACAGTCACCAGCGGTTCACAGTCGCCCCGGACAAGGGCGACAAAATGGGCAAGCTGTTCGGCCAGCGGATCCCTGCGCTCGACGGCTAGCGCTTCGCAAAAAAACGGTTTGAACCAGGAACGCTCACTATCCTGCCGGTAATATTTCAGACGCATTGTTGGCACGGAAAGCGAGCCACGATTGCCGATGATCGTGTAACAGTCTTCTTCCGGATAGCTCGCGTAGTTGCTGTTTTCCTGCGAGGTCTGCTCCCAGCTTTTGGCACAGGCGGCTGTATCGGACAGCAGGAAACTGCCAAGCGCCCCGTTTTTGAAGCGCAGATTGATTGTTGCGCTGTCTTCTACAGGAAAATTGCGTACCGCGTTCGAGGTGAAAGCCTGCACCTCGACAATTTCACCGACCATGGCGCGCAGGTTGCCGATCTCATGAATCAGGTTGATCAGAATCGGCCCACCTCCCGGTTCACGGCGCCAGGCATTCAGGCCGTCGAAATAACCCTCGCTATCCGGCTTGTAGAAAACCGCGCTACCGGTCACGGCAACAATCTGGCCAAGAATGCCCGAGTTCACCACCTCCACGGCTTTGTGCAGGATCGGACTGTGGCGACGATGGTGGCCAACAAGGACTTTGGCCCCCGACGCTTCAACCGCTTCGCAGACCCGCAGACCCTCGGCCAGCGTATGAGCGAGCGGCTTCTCGACAAATACTGTAACGCCTACCCGGATGCACGCCATGACCTGATCCGCGTGCAACTGATTGGGCGTTGCCAGAATGACAGCATCCGGCCTGTCTGTGCCGAGCATTTCGTCCAGTGAGGAAAACAGCGGAACCCGCACCGTTGCTGCCAGGGCGATGATTCGAGGCGAATGATGCCGGACGGTGATCGACGCCAGCACGCAATCCGGATTTTTCAGGACTTCCTCGATATGCCGTAGACCAATGGCTCCGGCACCGACCACAGCAATACGTACTTGCCCCACCACACGACCTTTACTGTAAATTCCCGTACCCGCATGAAGAAACAGCACAAAATCAGTGCTGCCAGGTGCCGGATGAGTTTGTCTCTCCGGGTCAGCGATATTCACTGCCCCGGAGAAACGATTACGGCAAAATGTTGATTCAGATTCCGGTGTCTCTCAGACAGCTAACAAACAGGCGGCTTGCGCCGCCCGGTGTCACGTATCATTTGCCGCCGCGAATCTTGGCGATCTGGTCGAACATTTCCTTGGCCAGCGCTTCGTTGTATTGCTTTGAATATTCCCTACACGACGCTCTTCCGATCTCACGGAAACGGGCATTTTCAGCTGCCGAAATTTCGGTGACTTCCGTCTTGCTCTTCTTCAACTGAGCCAGGCATTCCTCCGATTTTTGCAGCGCAACTTTACGCTGAAAAACCCCGGCTTCCTTGGCGGCACTCCTGACGATTTCCTGCTCATCCTTCGAGAGGCCATCCATGACGCGCTTGCTCATCAGGAAAGAGACCGGTGTGTAGGAATAGCGATTCACCGTATAGTATTTGGAGACCTCGCCAATTTTGCCGTAGATCATGTTCAGCGGCGGTTGACCACCACCATCCACCACGCCTTGCTCAAGTGCAGTAAAGAGTTCGGCGTAAGGGAGCGGAACCGCAGAGGCACCAAAGGCCTTGAAGGTGTCGATGGTCACCGGGGTTTCTGTAACGCGCATCTTGAGACCCTTGACGTCTTCGATCTTCGTGATCCTGTGCTTGCTGTTGTGCAGGCTGTAATAGCCCATATCAAAGAAAGCGAGGCCGATGAGCCCCTTGAGCTCAAGCGGAGCATGGATTTTTTGTCCGACCGGACTGTCCAGTACCGCGTAAGCCTCCTGCTCGCTATCGAAGAGATAGGGCAGGTCAACCAGACCGGCTTCCTTGGCGATGCCGACCAGAAGATTGGTATTCATGCTGGCGAAGTCGATGGTTCCGCCCTGCATTGATGAAAGCACCTGGATATCCTTGCCGAGGACTGCTCCGGTAAACACCTTGGCCTGCATTTTTCCACCACTTTTTTCTTTCAGCAGGTCGGCAAACTTCTGACATCCGTCAACTTGCGGGTTGCCTTCGACATTGCTGGTGGCGATCTTGAAATTGCGCTCCTTGATGTCTGCTGCGCTGGCCTGAGCTGCAGAAAACGCCAGCCCGCAGGCGATCAGGGCTGCAACTACGGTTTTATACGTTTTAACCATGTCATTTCTCCTGTTTATTGTGGAAAAAACTGGCGATACTTCCGACAGGCTGCCAGATGCCTGATACACGCGCTGTTTGCGGTGTTTGCAACCGAGCCAAAGAGACAGTCCATGGACTCGGCATTGTTCTGATGAGTTTTCATGATGGCCCTACCATTGCCCTTGCAAAATTTGCAAAGGAACGAGAACGATGCTGGGGAAAAGAACCAGCAAAGCCAGAACGACCAGTTGGGCAAGCATGAACGGCCAGACCCCGACAATAATGTCATCCATTTTTATTTTCGTTACACCACACACGACATTGAGCGTGGTTCCCACCGGGGGAGTTACCAGCCCAATCGCATTATTGATGATGAACAGAACGCCGAAATAGATGGGGTCAATACCAGCCGCCTTGACTACAGGAATCAGGACGGGGGTCAAGATAAGAATGGTTGGTGTCATGTCCATGGCCGTGCCAACAACCACAACAAGAATCATGATTACAACCATCATCAGTAGCTTGTTCCCCATGAATGGGTGAAGGATCTTTATGACTTCACCTGGAATGTCAGCAATAGCGATCAGCCAAGCAGAAACCAGCGCGGCTGCGACCAGGAACATGACAATCGCTGCTGTTTGTCCTGCGGTATAAATCACGGTATAAACCTGTGACCATTTAAGCTCCTTATAGACGTAAATGGACACCATCAGCGCATAGACCGAACAGACGACACCGGCTTCGGTCGGGGTAAAAATGCCAAATCTCAGACCGAAAATAATGATGCAAGGCATCATCAAGGCCCAGATGCCGTCACGAAATGAAAGAACAACTTCCCGAAAAGGCTTGCGTGGAGGAATCTCGACATCGTCATGGCGTGCCACCCACCACCAAGCAACCCAAAGCCCGCCTGCTACCAGCAAACCGGGAACAATTGATGCCAGGAACAGTTTTGTAACTGACAGTCCGGCAGTTACGCCGAACAGAATCAGACCGCTCGATGGCGGCACCATCGGTCCGATAACACTGCCTGCAGCAATCAGGCCAGCACTTTTTTTCGGATCATGTCCGGCACGGATCATCATTGGAAAGAGCAGGGCAGACATGGCTGCTGCGTCTGCTGCCGCTGATCCGGAGAGCGATGCCAGAATGCATGAAGCGACGATGCAGACGTAGCCCAGTCCGCCCTTGATGTGACCGACAAGCGTGAAGGCAAAGTTGATGATGCGCTTGGACAGGCCGCCCGCATTCATTGTTTGCCCGGCGAGCATGAAGAACGGAATGGCCATCAGCGGAAAACTGTCAGCACCGTTCACCACGTTCTGAGCGATGATCTGGGCGTCAGTCATGTTGAGTTCGAGCATCAGCGCCAGGCCGCAGATCAACAATGCAAAAGCGATGGGCATTCCAAGCGCCATGGCCCCCAGCAAGGAAAAGGTGAAAACAAGAATGGTCATGACGCCTCCTCAGTTTGATTCATGCTTATTGTTTGAATCAGAAGTGGTATCTTCAGTCTCGTATTTTTCAAAATCCACTTCCTCTTCTGATTCCTTGACCTGAATGAGTTCCTGTTCCCCGGATTTTCCTGTCAGCATCGTGAATAAGTTATGTGCCAGAATACCGAGGGCCGATGCGCCAAAGATCAGAATGATTCCATAAAACAGGCTGACAGGAAGACCTGTTGCAGCCGACTCGGTTTCCATGTTGATGACTGTTTGTTCCCAGCCGCCGCGGAGCAGCATGAGGCAGCAAATAATCATCAACAGGTGACTGAGGATATAACAAAATTTCTTTCCCCATACCGGTAGTCTGGATACGACAGAGTCTACGCCGAGATGGCTATGTTCGCGCATGGCGACAATGGCACCAAAAAATGTCATCCAGACAAATAGCCAGCGTGAAAACTCTTCTGAAAATGTGATTCCCGAGCTGAATACATAGCGCAAGACAACATTTCCAAAAACAAGAACAACCATGGTGGTAAGACACAGAAAGACTGCAAATTTGAGCAGCCTGAAATACCCGTCGATGATTCGCTTCATGGCACCCCCTTTTGAAAATCAAACCCAAAGCTGTTAATGATATTTATATGGTTTTGCCAAAACCATTAGCCATGGTTTGCCGACTTGGTGAAATGGGTAGTGTTACTTAATCTGTGCTGATTGAAGCAACCGCAGCTCGAACTCCGAGCAGATAGCTTTCTGCGCCAAAGCCACAAATCTGCCCTTTGACAATCTCGGAAAAAACGGAGTGGTGGCGGAATTCTTCGCGAGCGTGGACATTGGACATGTGTATTTCAACGATGGGCACCGTCAGAATGGCCAGTGCATCGCGCAGGCCAATGCTGTAATGGGTCCATGCGCCGGCATTGATCACGACTGCATCTACTTTTTCATGGAACGCCCGATGGATGCGTTCGGCCATTTCGCCTTCATGGTTGGCCTGGAAAGACTCGACTTCGACCCCCAGTTCCTGCGCCAGTTTTTCCAGCATGGCGTCGATTTCGGCCAGTGTTGTCGTACCGTACTGTTTCGGGTCACGCTTGCCGAACATGTTGAGATTGATACCATTCAAAACCAGTATTTTTTTCATTTCAATTCTCCCTGAAAAGCGGTTGGTCGTTGATAAAGCACGTAAGATCAATAACTGATGTTTGCCACTTCACGGAGTTCGTCCGAGCTGGTGCTGCCGAATCCGAAAAACTCCAGGTAGGCCGGAATCATTTCAAACAGCATGCAGGTGCCAATCTGGTACTGGCAACTGCGCTCAATGGCCGCCTGTAACAGCGGTGTGATTTCGGTTTTGGTCACGACTTCACCGACAAAGGTTGTCGATTCAAGACGGCTCACGTCGATGGGCAATGGGTCGCCCGCTTTCATGCCCAGGGGGGTGGCGTTGACCACGAGGTTGTAACCGGTCGGGTCGTTCACCGCGACGCGTGCTTCCATTTGCGGATAGTATTTTTTCAGCCTCGACACCAGTGCCTCGGCTGATGATGTACAGGTATCAAACACGGTGATCATTGCCACGCCTTCGGCTGCGAGAGAGGCGGCGATTGCCGAGCCGACACCACCGCTGCCGACAACCAGGCAACGGGCACCAGCAAAGATGAAACCGTTTCTCCGCAAACCGCGCACGAAGCCTGTCCCATCAAACATGTCCCCCAAAAGCGAACCATCCGGCCGCTTGAGAATGGCATTACACGAACCGGCAATTTTTACTGTCGTTGATACTTCATCGAGCAAATCCACGGTGGTGACCTTGTGAGGCATGGTGACCAGTGCGCCACGAATATTGGTCAGTCTGAAGACTGATTTCAGCAGTGCCGGATAGTCTTCGGGCAGAACACCCATCGGCACCACCAAGGCATTGATTCCGTGTTTTTCAAACCACGGGTTGTAGATCATCGGAGCCTTGAAGGTTTCGGTCGGGAAGCCGAACAGGGGTAGCAGGATGGTTTTGCCATTGATCATGCTTTTTCCCCGACATATTTTTTTGCTGTTTCGATACAACGAGCGGCATGTTCAGCGTA
>CAYMYD010000064.1:0-10859 GCA_964394535.1 uncultured Propionivibrio sp.
CAGGCGGACAGTCAGTGGCTGCGTCTCCGGCGCAAAAATAAAAACAGCGTCCGGCTTCTCGGGGGGAATGTGGCAGAATAGCCTCGTCTTGGTTCTGGCCGGTGAAAGCGCTCATGTTTCCTTGTTTTTTTGGCAAGTTTCTTCCGCTCTGTTGCTTTTTCGGGATAGCAGCGTTTGCTCAGGCGACGGAGGTCGGATTGGCCGGACTGTTTCCGGGCAAGGTGCTGCTGACCATCGACGGTGGCGCGCCACGGATCGTGCCGGTCGGCGGCAAGGCCGGGGAGACGGTCAGGGTGCTGTCGGTCGAAGGCGAAACGGCAACGCTGGAGATCGATGGCAAGCGGCGTGTCCTGCGCGTTGGGCAGAACGTTGCTGCGCAGTCTTCCGGCAGCGGCCCGGCAACGGTGGTACTGACGGCCGATAGTGCCGGCCATTTCCTGACAACAGGCAGCATCAACGGCGCGACGGTACGTTTTCTGGTGGATACCGGTGCGTCAATGATTTCCCTCGGCGCCAGCGATGCGCGCCGGATCGGTCTTGATCCGCGCAAAGGCGAAATCGGGCATACCCAGACGGCCAACGGGGTGGTGCAGGTGTCGCGGGTCAAGCTGAATACGGTGCGTGTCGGCGATGTCACGCTGAACAATGTCGATGCCACCATCCATGCGCATGACCTGCCGGTCGCACTGCTCGGCATGAGCTTTCTGAACCGCATGGAAATGCGGCGTGATGGCAACACGATGACGCTCAAGAAGAATTATTGATTTTTAGACAGTGCTTAGTGGCTGGTGGTTTGTGTTCAGGGTGAAGGGGCAGGATGACGCTTCAGGAGCAGGAAACCCGTTTGCGTGCGGCTTTGCGCCCCGCGCCGCTGGCGTTTGTATCTGATGCAGCGCAGCCGCTCAAAGCGGCTTCCGTGCTCATCCCGATGGTCGGACACGAGGAAGGGTTCTCGGTGTTGCTGACCCAGCGGACATCGCATCTGCGCCATCATCCGGGGCAGATCAGTTTTCCCGGGGGCGGGGTCGAGGCAGGGGATCGCTCACCGATGCATACCGCCCTGCGAGAAACCCGCGAGGAAATTGGTCTGGCACCGGAGCGGGTCGAGGTGATCGGCTATCTGCCGGATTACTGTACGGTCACCGGATTCTGCATCACGCCGGTCGTTGGCATCGTTACGCCGCCTTTCGAGCTGCGCCCGGACGCCGAGGAGGTTGCCGAAATCTTCGAGGTGCCACTCTCCTTCCTGCTTGATCCGGCCAACCACCGCGAGCAGGCCATCGTTTATGCCGGAGAGTTGCGCAGTTTTCACGCCGTGCCTTATCAGGGGTACAACATCTGGGGCGCGACTGCCGGCATGATCGTTTCGCTCTACCAGGCGCTTTCGGCGCAGGCTCAGTAAAGCAGGAAAGCCTGCCGTTCTTCCCGCCACGCGGCTTCGTCGTGGCAAGCCAGATGCTCAAGCTGATCCACCCCGGCAGTCGGATCGTCGACCCAGTCGCGTAGCAACGGGCTGCCGTTGATGAGGTCGATGGCCAGGCGTTCGTGTTCGTATTCGTAGGCGAAATCGCGCCACAGCGGGTAGTCGGGATAAAGGCGGCGGATGGCCTTGAAGGCCAGCGCCTGCACGCGCCACGGACGGAATGCCTCGTGCCGGTAGCTGCCGTCCTCGACATGAATCTGCAGGCCATGACAGAGTTTACCGGCGTGTTTGTGGAAGGTCGGCTCGAACCAGTATTCACGCAGGCGGCAGCCGTCCAGCCAGTGCGGGGCCAGCGCCTGCATGGCGGCAAGGAGGGCACGGGCGTCGATATCCGGCGCGCCGAAGCCTTCCAGCGGTCGTGTCGTGCCGCGCCCTTCGGAAAGCGTCGTGCCTTCGAGCATCACCGTGCCGGCGTAGCAACGCGCCATCGGGAGATTCGGCGCGTTCGGGCTGGGATTGATCCAGGTGCGCTCCCCAAGCGGCCAACCGTAGCCGGGGGCCGTGTCGGGCTGCCAGTTGTGCATGGGGATGACCTGGCAATCGACGTCGATACGGAAACGGGCAATGAACCAGCGCGCCAGTTCGCCCATGGTGAGGCCGTGGCGCATCGGCAGGGGGCCGGCACCGACGAAGCTCTCCCAGCCATGACGCAGCCGCAGTCCCTCAACCGGGCGACCGGCGGGGTTCGGACGGTCGAGCACGATGACTTTCTTGCCGTGTTCGGCCGCCGCTTCCAGCAGATAACGCAGGGTGGTGATGAAGGTGTAGATGCGGCAGCCAAGGTCTTGCAAGTCGATCAGCAGGGTGTCGAAATGCGCCATCATCGCCGCCGTCGGACGGCGTACCTCGCCGTACAGGCTGAAGACCGGGATGCCAAGGCGCGGGTCGAGAAAGTCGGGCGATTCGACCATATTGTCCTGCTTGTCGCCGCGTAGTCCGTGTTGTGGGCCGAAGGCCGCGGTCAGCTGCAATTCGGGCAGGGCGGCCAGCGCGTCGAGGGCGTGCGTCAGATCGGCGGTGACCGAGGCCGGGTGGGCGAGCAGGGCAAGGCGCTGGCCGCTCAATGGCTGGCGCAAGTCAGGTTCGGCGAGCAGACGGTCGAGACCGGAGAGAAAGGGCATGGCAGGACTTTCAGGGCAGGATCAGGGTGAAACTTTCAGGATGATGAAAATCGGGCCGTTCCGTCGCGTGGTGCAGCGCCCAGTAGCCGAGTGTATCGCGGCTTTCGATGACGGCGCAGAGACCGACGCGCAACGGTCGCTGGCGACTGTCAGTTGGCAGGGCATCCGGGGCGAGCAGGGCACTCAGTACGAAACCTCCAGCCGAGAGATTGCTGATAATGACGGGCGGGGTGAGTGACAGGACGGATTCTTCAGCCTGGCGATAAGTGCTGAAGGCATAGGCGGCCCATTGGCCGGAAGGTGAAAAATTGAATTCCCGGTAGGCGGTTTCACCCTGTACGGCAATGAAAGCCTCGAAACAGGTATGTTGCCAGAGGCCGTCACGGCGCGCATTGTCATGAGCCGGTGGAATCAGCAACTGCGCTGGATCGCCGCGCAACTTATAGATGAAGCTCAGTGTTCCGTCGGCAAGGCGTCTGGCGTCCGCAACGAGCGACAGAAGCGGTACTGTCGGACTGGCCGGATGATTGTGTAACTGATTCATGT
Organism: uncultured Propionivibrio sp.; assembly: GCA_964394535.1. Taxonomy (GTDB): domain Bacteria; phylum Pseudomonadota; class Gammaproteobacteria; order Burkholderiales; family Rhodocyclaceae; genus Propionivibrio. Next base: position 3,151 of record CAYMYD010000064.1, read on the forward strand.
CTCTTTCAAATGAATTGATCCTCTGGAGGAGGGATTCTAAATTGTTTATGCAGGAAGGCGAAAACGGTGCGGGAAAAGATGAAAAAACGTTGAAAATCCCATTTGACAGGCTTGCAGAGGTCGAAGATACTTGCGGACGGAGTGGCATCGGTGACGCGTGTTGCTCCTGTGGGCGATGAGTTCGGCAGTGTGTATGGAATTGAATTGCGCCAGGCGCGACTAGGAGACTCAGATGGCAGTTCTCGGCGGGATCAAGAATATGTTTTCCAGGAAGGAAAAAAGCAAGGATTTCAATCCGCTGAACACCACCTGGATCATGGACAAAATGAACCTGTCCAACGAAGAAGACGAAAAGGCGCTCAAACCTCTGCCTTTGGTTGGTCATCTGGCGTCGCGGGCGCAGATGGGGATCATGCTCGGGGTGATGATTTTTGCCTCCTTGCTGTTCGCCGTTGTGGCTTTCCTTTCGTTCAACAATGCGGGGCGTTATGCCGAGATGCGCGCCATTTCGACCGAAATGCAGATGCTTTCGCAGCGTCTGTCACGCGGGATGTCGCAGGCATTGCTCGGGTATGGCGAAGGCTTCGAAGTCATGGAGAATTCCTATACCCGTTTTGGTGCCAACCTGGTGGCTCTGCGTTCCCGTACCGGCTTCCTGATGGAGGTCCCCGAGCAACTCGAAACGATCAGCCAGATCTGGGACAGAACCTTCTCGCCGGATGCCAACCGGCTTTCCATCCAGTCGCTGATTGACCAGAAAGGCAATCTGCTGTCGCTGAGCGAACGGATCAATCTGGCAAATAGCAGCGATGCGCTGCTCAATATCCTGGCGCGCGATTTCATGCAACTGGCCACAACGCGGATGAGCGCGCGCGATCAGGTCCATGCCGCGCAGTTGCCGTTCCTGATTTCGCAGATGTCACGCTATACCAACAGCCTGCTTTCGGGTGAATCGTATAACCCGGAATGGGTGCCGCAGCTGCTGCTCAGCGTCGATCATTTCAACCGGCTGGTGACGGCGTTCAAGTCGGGTGATGCAACGCTGGGTGTGGCACCCCTGAGCGATCCGGATTTGTTGCGTCTGTTTGGCCGTATCGTCGAGAACAGCAAGGCCTATGAACAGCTCAAGGATCTGGTGCACAAGAACAACGCTGGTCTGGTGAATGCGCGTATCGCCAGCCTGGCCATCCTGCGTGATGCGGACCTTCTGCTTGATGAAACCACCCAGTTGGCCGCCTTCTACGAACAAAATACCTCGAGCTGGGTGAGCACGGTCAGTGAGCTGGTGCTGGCCGCGATCGCGTTTGGCGCACTCTACCTGCTGATACGTGTGTTCAACCAGGAAGCCGTGCGGCGGCGTCTGCAATCGGAGAACGAGAACAAGCGTAACCAGGAGGCCATTCTGCGCCTGCTCAACGATATGGCCGATCTGGCCGACGGTGACCTGACGGTGCGCGCCCTGGTGACGGAAGACCTGACCGGCGCCATCGCTGACTCGATCAACTACACGATCGAAGAGTTGCGTTCGCTGATTACCGAAATCAACCGCGCGACCGAACAGGTGACGCGCGTGACCGGGCAGGCGCAGCAGGTTTCGGGCGGGCTGCTGAAGGCGGCAGCCAAGCAGTCGCAGGAGATCGTCAATACCAACCAGAACGTCAGGCAGATCGTCCAGTCGATCCAGGGCGTTTCGCTGTCGGCAGCCGAATCCTCGAAGGTGGCCCATGCTTCGCTGGCGGCTGCGGAACGGGGTGCTGACGCGGTGAACAACCAGATCAAGGGCATGAACGAAATCCGCGAGCAGATCCAGGAAACGGCAAAACGGATCAAGCGGCTCGGCGAGTCCTCGCAGGAGATCAGCGAAATCGTCGAACTGATCTCGGACATTACCGAGCAGACCAACGTTCTGGCGCTGAATGCGGCCATTCAGGCGGCGGCGGCAGGCGATGCCGGGCGCGGTTTCTCGGTGGTGGCCGAGGAAGTGCAGCGTCTGGCCGAACGCTCCGGCGAGGCCACCAAGCAGATCGGCGCGATCGTCAAGACCATTCAGGCCGATACGCACGATGCTGTGGCGGCGATGGAATTGTCCACACAGGGCGTGGTCGAAGGGGCCAAGCTTTCCGACGCGGCAGGGATGGCGCTGTCGGAAATCGGTCGCGTCTCGCGCGAACTGGCCCGCCTGATCGAGGCGATTGCCCACGAGACCGAAGGACAGACCAAGGCGGCGGCACAGGTCAATGTGTCGATGCGCGACATTCTGGCGATCACCGAACAGACGACGCAAGGTACCCGCTCCTCTGCCGAGGCGGTGGGACAGTTGACGAGTCTGGCGGCCGAACTGAAGAGTTCGGTATCGGGCTTCAAGGTCTGATCGTCACCCGTAAAGGAATTCGGAAAGAATTTCCGGATTCCTTCATGCGTTCCAGCTATTGATCCAGTGCAAGGCTTCGGCCAGGCAGTTGTTCAGTGCGGCATGGTCGAGCGGGGCAAGCACCTCTTCGGCGAGCAGGGTGGTGCAACCGGCGCTGTCTTCCTCGTCGAAACAGGTGATCAGCGCGAGGATCTTCCCCAGAATGCCTTCCCGGGTTTTCAGCGCCTGCATGATTTCATCATCAAGGGTGATCTGCGCGAAAATTTCTTCCATCGGCATGCCCAGGGCAAGCGGCAACATCGACATGATGCCGGTAATGAACGCCTGATCGGCGAGTTGTCGATGGTGTGACTGGAGCTTCCCGGCGAGTATTTCCATCATCCGTCCACGCAAGGCAGCGACCTGCAGAAGCGGCGAGCGTTGCAGTTTGGCGGCTTTGCCGGTCGAGGCCAGCAGCAGCAATTGCAGCCAGCGCTGCAACTGGCGTCGGCCAAGGATGGTGATGGCGTGGCGAAGCGAAGTGATGCGTTGCGGAAAGCCGAAGCCAACCGAATTGACGATGCGCAACAGATGGATGGCTAATGCCGGTTCGTGCTTGAAGCCTTCTTCGAGGCGGGTGGTTTCGGCATCGCTGCTGGCCATGTTGATCAACTGGATCAGCATGGTTTGTGAGGGGGAAAGGCGGCGGCCGCGAACCTGCTCGTTGTGGGTGAAATAGTCGCCCTGAAAGAGCTGGAAGCCGATCTTGCTGCAATACTGCATTTTCTGGCGGGAATCGACGCCTTCGGCCAGCAGTTTGAGCGGCAGTCTTGCCAATGAACCGGCGAGTTCGGCGAGCCGGGCGTCATCCAGTTGCCGGGTGTCGATCTTGACCACGCTGAGCAGGCCGAGCAGAGGAATGCTGCGCTCGTCGAGCCCGGTGTAATTGTCCAGCGCCAGCCGATAGCGTCGTTCGCGCAGGGCGCGGCAGCGTTCCAGGGTGGCGACATCGGGGACGCTGTCCAGGACCAGTTCGAGGATGACCGATTCGGGCGGCAGCGCCTCGATGGCGTCATCGTGGATGAAACTCAGGTCGGTCTGGATGAAAGCGCTGTTTTCACCGAGCGCCTGGCTCAAGCCGAACTCGGCATAGGCGGCACAGATCAGCGAAGCGGCACGTACCTGAGCCTGTGTTTCGTCCACCTCATCGCTGACCGACTGTAGCGAAAGGGCATAGCCAACCAGTTCTTCTTTCAGGTCGAGGACGGGACGGCGGCAAAGAAGGAAACTGTCCAGATTCACGGATCGGCAATTCGCTACAACGGTGAGTGAGGGCGAATTTTACCTTGTCGCCTGTTTTTCTCAGTAACTCTCATGACTTCAGGCACCCGGAAGGACGAAAATTTCCGTGAGGAGTAAGGAGCCAAACCGATGGTGCATCCACTCCTCACTCTTCTCTCCTCACTGTTTTGTCTCGCTAATTGTTTTCCCGTGCCAGACTGTTGGCCCAGTTCAGTGCGCGGGCCAGGCTGCTGTTGGCGTAAGCGGCGTCGATGGCCGGGAAACGTTCCAGAATGCTCTGCATCCGGGCGTTGTCGCTCGCGCTACTGCTATCTTCCAGCAGTTCGACGAGACTCAGCAGGTCGCCGAGCAGCCCGTTGTGTTCTCCCAGGGCTTCGAACACCGGCGTGGCGACGGGCAGGTGCGTGAGGATGTCGGCCATTTGTACGCCGAGCAGTGCCGGCATTAGTGACAGAATGCCGACCATGTAGGCCTGATCGATCAGCTCGCGGCTGCCAGCAGTCCCACCGTGCGGTCTGTCGGCCAGCAACTCCATCAGGCGGCCCCGTGTGGCGGCCAGTTGCAACAGCGGATTGACGGCTTTGGCACTGCCCGAGCGGCCGCTGTAAATGAGCAGCTGGAGCCAGCGCGACAACTGACGACGGCCGAGCAGGGTGATGGCGTGGCGCAGCGAGGTGATGCGTGTCGATACCCGGCTGCCGGCAGAGTTAGTGAGGCGCAACAGGTTCATCGTCAGCACGGGTTCCTGCTTCAGTACCTTCTCGATTTCTGCGCTGTCGGCGTCCTGGCTGAGCAGCGCCAGCAGACGCAGCAGGGACAGTTCGGAGGTTTGCAGGCTGCGCCCCTGGATCACCGTGGGACGGGCGAAATAATAGCCCTGGAAGAGATCGAAACCGAGTGTGTTGCAGCGTTGCATCTGTTCGTTCTGTTCAACCTTCTCCGCGATCAGGGTTTTGCCCAGCGGCTTGAGATTGAGCAGCAGGCTCTCCAGTTTTTCGGGAGAAAGCGGGCTAATGTCGACCTTGATGAAGCGGGCCAGTTTGTGCAGGGAGCGATCCTTGTCCGGTGAGTCCGGGCGTTCACGCACGGCCAGGGAAAAACCGGCCTGCCGCAACTGTTCGCAGCGTGCCACGACGTCGGCGATCGGCATGTTGTTTTCAAGAATTTCGAGGACCACGGCGTTCGCTGGCAGGGCGGTGATCATGTCGCTGAACAGCAGGCCCTGATCGACCTTGATGAAGCCCCGGTAGTTGCCCAGCACGTCGGCCATCGACAGCTCGGCAAAGGTATTGCTGATCACCGTGGCCGTTGCCTGGTTGCCATCGGTGAAGTTGGCCATATTGCTGTTTTCGGCGTGGCTGCTACGGAACAGCAGCTCATAGGCGAAGAGTTGCTGGTGCCGATCCAGAATCGGCTGTCGACCCAGGAAAACTTTTTGCGCTGCGCCATCAGACATGATGGTTCTCCTCAATCATGAGATATGAGATGCCTGACGCATGTTAGCTTGAAATGCAGTGAAAAGTGAAATGTAAAAGGTGAAATATGAAAGATCAGGTGCTTCGCGCTTTGAAAAGGGTAAAGCAATCACGGCACAACCGTTACCGGCGTGGCTCTGCGCGTATCATCGCCTTCAATGCAGCGTCCGTGTCTGGCGTTCCGGGTCATTATTGCCGCCTTCCGGGGCGTCGGCGCAGATGGAGCTGTGGCGGCTGAGCAGACGCCAGCCTTTGGCCCCACGCTGGAAAACATGAGTGGAGAGCACGGGGCCATGCGGTGTGCTGTCGTCGCCGAGATAGAGGCTTTCGACGACGCTATGCACGGCCAACAGGACGCCCTTCCAGCGCACACTGCGCTGGATATGAACACGAAAGCGCGGGTTGCTGGCAAAGATCTGCTGCCAGCTTTCACGAATCGCGTGGTGACCGCTCAAGGGCTGTCCGCCAGGGTGGATGCAGATGATTTCCTCGTCCTCGGCCCAGAGGTTCATCAGTGCGTCGAGATCGGCACGGGCGATGGCATCGTAGAAGATTTCTTCGGCGTCATCGGGGGTGGTCAGAATGTCGCTCATGACGTTTCCTCGTTCACAGAGGGCGGACAGGCGGCAAGCACCCGGTCCGGGGTCAGCTGGTTGAGGCAGTCAAGGTGGCCGAGCGGACAGTCGCGCTTGAAGCAGGGACTACAGGCGAGGCCGAGGCTGATGACTTGCGCCTGTTCGGATAGCGGCGGCGTGAATCCCGGTGAGGAAGATCCATAAACGGCAATCAGCGGACGCCCGAGCGCCGCCGCGACGTGCATCAGGCCGGAGTCGTTGCAGACGACGAAGGCGGCTGCAGCGATGAGGTCGATGGCCTGTGCCAGTGACGTCGTGCCGCAGAGATTGAGAAGGCTGCCTGGGGGTGCCGAGGTCGCCTGCGCGATGATGGCCTCAGCGATGGCCCGGTCTTTGGTCGAGCCCAGCAGCCAGAGCTGGTAGCCGCGCTGGCTCAGGGTTTCGGCCAGGCTGGCGAAGTGTTTCGCTGGCCAGCGTTTGGCCGGGCCGTATTCGGCACCGGGGCAGAAGACGGCGACTTTTTCCGGTCTTGTGATTTTCAATGCGGCCAGTGTCTCGGCCTGTTGCTGCGCATCGGAAGCGAGGTGCAGCGCCGGGAGCGGGCGGGGCAGGGGAGCGCCTGGTGCTTCGGCGAGTTGTGCAAAGCGTTCGGCCATTTGCGGCAGGGCGATCTCGTCCAGCGTGTGACGGCGGTTGATCAGGCCGTAACGCGCTTCGCCAGTAAAGCCGACACGTTCGGGAATCCCGGCCAGAAAGGGAATCAGCGCCGATTTGAGCGAGTTGGGCAGGATGTAGGCGCGCTGATAGCCGCGCTGCGCCAGCTCCCGTGCCAGCCGGTAACGGGCATGCAGGGACAATTCGCCGTGGGCGAAGGGGTTGTCGATGGTTTCGGCGATTTCCGGCATGCGCTGCAAGACCGGCGCAACCCAGCGCGGCGCCAGCGCGTCGAGTTGCATACCGGGGAAACGCTGCTGCAGCCGGACAAACAGCGGTTGCGCCATCACCGTGTCGCCGATCCAGGCCGGAGCGACGATCAGCGCACGATGGGCGGCGGCATGAGGCGTTCCGGTCACCTTGCCTGACTCCTCACGCCTCATGCTTCACGGACTCAATGTCCTTTCGGTGCTTCACCCTTGAGCACGTAGCAGGTGCCGCAGTACGGGCAGGCGGCTTCCCGGCCGTGCGAAAAGTCGAGAAAGACGCGCGGATGAAGGTTCCAGGCGGGAAACTCCGGCGGCGGACATTGCAGGGGAAGCGCCTCGACGGCGACATCAACGCGTTTCTTGTTACCGAAGAACATAGTGGTATACCTTTCTCAAACCTGAAAACCTCAGTTGAACGTGCCTGTAGGTGGTTCTGGCGCGGCGTCTGGCTAGGCGCGACGAAGCAGCATGGTCGTTCCCTGCAATGAGGAGCAACAACGCCAGACGCCGCGCCAGGGCCGCCTGCGGGCACGTAGCGGACTCACCCTTCTGGAGAGCGTTAAAAACACCAGAAAACTCAGCATTCATCAGGCTTTTTCAATATAAACAAGCGGTCATCTGAGGTTTTCAGGTTAAACGTAGCTGAGCCAGTCTTCGTGGGCGGGAACCCGGCCATTGGCGCAATCGAAGAACAGGCTTTGCAGGCGGGTGGTGATCGGGCCGCGCTTGCCTTCGCCGATCTGACGGTTGTCGAGTTCGCGGATCGGGGTGATCTCGGCCGCCGTGCCGGTGAAGAAGGCTTCGTCACTGCAATAGACTTCGTCACGGGTGATGCGTTTTTCGATGACCGTCAGGCCGAGGTCAGCGGCCAGCGCCAGCACGGTCGCGCGGGTGATGCCTTCGAGGCAGGAAGTGAGGTCGGGCGTGTACAGCTTGCCGGCCTTGACGATGAAAACGTTTTCGCCCGCGCCTTCGGCGACGTAGCCGTCAACGTCAAGCAGCAGCGCTTCATCGTAGCCATCCTTGGCGGCTTCCTGGTGTGCCAGGATCGAGTTGGGGTAGGAGCCGACCGATTTGGCGCGGC
>CAYMYD010000065.1:0-10856 GCA_964394535.1 uncultured Propionivibrio sp.
GTACTTCCCGGAAACCTTTCCCCAGAATCACCCTCGGTATTTTTTATCGTGATTCTTAAAAAGAACGGAGGTAGCTCATGAACCAAGCCGCAACACAAGCCACCGGCGCGACGGTGCCCCAGACCCCGGTATCCCAGAACTGGCCTGCACGCTCGCTGACTTACCGCGATCCGCGTCTCCTGGCCCTGATCTTTGTCACCCTGGTATCAACCGTCCAAGGCATTGACCCCTCCCTGCACGGCGTCGCCATGCCGAACGTCACGACGGAATTTGGCCTGGATCGGGCCATCAGTTCGTTCATCCGCTCCATTGGTACCATCGTGCTGGCCGCCTCCATGCTCGGCGTTGGCATTACCGGCGACCTGATCGGGCGCAAAAAAGTACTGGTCATGGGTGCTTTCGGCATGGCCATTGCCACGACAATCAACGCCTTCGCGCCCAATGCCCTGATTTTCGGGGCCGGACGGGTATTGATGGGCATCACGACAGCAATGTCCTTTGCCATGTGTCTGGCCTTTGTTCCGGCGCTTTACACCCGCGAAGAATTGCCCAAGGCCTTCTCGATCTGGCTGGCCATCCAGTCAGCGGCGGTCGTTGTCGCCATGCTGGCGGGCGGTGCGATTTTCGATATCGCCGGCTGGCGTGGCACCTATCTGGTGACTGCCGGACTTTCGGCGATTTTCGGCGTCCTTGCCGTCATGTATGTTCCTGAAAACAAGGCGCAATCGGCACGTAAATTCGACACCCTGGGCGTTCTGCTCGCTGCGACCGGCCTGATTTCGCTGGTTTACTCCCTTGGACAAGCGGCCACCCGAGGCTGGACCTCGCCCGTGGTGCTTGGCGGTACGGCGCTCGCCCTGGTCGTGCTGACCACCTTTGCCGTCTATGAATCCCGACTCAAGGACCCGGGCTTTCCGGTCACCCTGTTCAAGATTCCGGCTTTTGCGGCGGCTTGTATCGTCGGTGTCCTGTTCAACTTCGCCAATGCCTCGCTGATCGGCCAGGCCCCGGCCCTGCTCAAAGCCGCCGGGATGCCGGCCACCTCCGGGCTGGTGATTTCCCTGCTTTCCGGTCTGCTCGGTGTCGGCTGCTTCTTTGGTGCCGTGATTTCCGGCTGGGCCCAGTCGAAATTCAAGTTCTCGCCGCGCACCATGTTCGTCTCCGGAATCCTTGTTCTGGCGGCCGGCCTGCTCTCGCAATACCTCATCACGGTGGATAACCGCATCGTCATCATTGCGGTCGGCATGTTGCTGGTCGGCTTCGGCATCATGTGGACGCAGAACCCGCAATCCGCCGTCATCATGGGCTCCGCACCCAAAGAGATGGTCGGTGCGGTCGGCTCGGTCAAACCGGCGGTCGGCCAGTTGGGCATGGGTCTGGGCTTTGGCGTATCGATGCCGATTGCCACGATCTTCATGACCGGCGGTGTCTTCGACGTGAATTCCTACCGCCTGGGCATGATGGCGGAAGGCTTCGTCTTCCTGGTTTTCGCCGTCCTGGTCTACGCCCTGCTTTCGATCAGTAACAAGAACTGAACGCTCTGCTCACTCAAAAGGAGAATCGATATGTCACGTTTTGAAAAAACTGCTTTTCTTCCCGAATCCCTGCAGCCCGGTCTGCCCTATAGCGATGAACTGGTAGTTTTTGTGGCCCGCGAAGTGGTCACGCTGGATGATGCCATTCCCTTTGCCAACGCCGTCGCAGTACAAAATGGACGGATTGTCGCTGCCGGAGAGCGGGAGCTGATCGAAAACGCCTTCAAGGGGAAAGCCTTTACCTACCGTGTCGACAACAGCTTTGCCGATGCGGTGATCTATCCCGGTTTTATCGAAGCCCACATGCACCCGCAGATTTCCGGAGCGCTGCATCGATACGAGTTCATTGGCCGCTATGACCGCCACCGTCCTGACGGTTCGATGATCACCGGCATCAAGACCCGTGCTGCCCTGGCTGCACGCCTGCGTGAACTGGTCGATGCGCATCGGAGCACCTGCAGTGACGGCGAATGGTTCAATGCCTGGGGGCTGGATCCGCTGGTGCTCGACGACCGCTCGCTGATCGCCCGGGATTTTCTGGACCAGATCGCGACGGATATTCCCATTGCCGTGCAGCACATGAGTGCCCACCTGATCGCGCTGAACAGCAAGGCCATCGAGATTTGTGGCATCGAGACCCTGGACCTGCCGGGCATTCGCCGTGATGCCAATGGCCGGGCAACCGGCGAGCTTGCCGCTTCCGCCGGGCCGCTCAATGATCTGGTGGTCAGCAAGGGCGGTTTGTGCCTTGCCAGGGACGAGGCCGACATGGACAAGGCGACCTGGGACATCGCCAAGATCGCCAGTCTTAACGGCTGTACGACCATTGCCGAAAAAGGGCTGCTGATCGGCATGATCCGCCCGGGGCTGGAGGCTTACATCCGGGCCAGTCAGTCCGAAGATTATCCGGTGCGGCTGGTTCTGGAACCCTGGTTTGCCGCCATGATCAAGGATGGCCCCGGAACGATGCGGGCCAGCTATCAGGCGCTCAAGCAGCGGGTGCACAATGACCGGATCAGCATCGGCAATCTCAAGCTGCTGCTGGACGGTTCCATTCAGGGCTTCTCGGCCAACCTGCTGGACAATCAGTATTACAACGGCAATCCGAACGGCAACCTGCAGATGCCCGACGAGCGCGCCCTGGAACTCTTCGGCGAAGCGCACCGTTCCGGCATCAGTTGCAGCGTGCACACCAATGGCAATGGGGCGACCGAGCAACTGCTGCGGGTTGTGGAAGCCTTGCAGGCCGAATACCCGCGTGCCGATGTCTACCACAGCTCGGAGCATTGCCAACTGGCCACCGAGGAGCAACTCTGGCGGATGAAGAAAGTCGGGCTGCGCCCCAACTTCTTCATCAACCATATCCACTTCTGGGGCGATGCCCACGCGGCGGAAACGGTTGGTCCGCACTACGTCAAACGCCAGAACCCGCTGCGCAGCGCCATGCGCCATGGCCTGACCTTCGGCATCCATTCGGACGACTGGGTGACGGAAGTCAACCCGCTGCTGAGCGCCTGGGTTGCCGTTAATCGCCGCTCGGCCAGTGGGAAGGTGTACGGCGAAGATCAGTGCCTGACGGTCGATGAGGCCATGCGCGCCATCACCCTGGGTAACGCGGCCATGCTCGGACAGGAGCATATCAAGGGCTCGGTCACGCCGGGCAAGCTGGCTGACTTCACAGTGCTGGCTGAAAAGGTCTCCGAGGCCAACAAGGAAACCTTCCGTGATATTCCGGTGCTGGCCACCGTGCTGGGTGGCAAGATCTTCAAACAACGTTAAAACAGACAGCAAGGCAGGTTGCGAGAATCCGGGCAACAGCTCGCAACCTGCCCCACGCTGCGCTCCGTCCTCTGCTCTCTGAAAGGAGGCAGTACGTGAAAAGGTTCATTGGCTATCTCGAAGCCTGGTATTTACTGATCGCCTCATTGGGGCTGGTCGAAGGCGGTATCAACATCATCCTGATGCCGCAACATATTGCGCAAACCCTGCCCGATGGCAAAACCCTGATCGGCCTGATGATGGGGATCTGGTGCCTGGGCGCCCTGATGGGGCCGGTGCTGGGCCGTCTGGTGGATCGATTCGGCATGCCGCGCTGGAGCCTGGCCGTGGTGCTCGCTGCGGCAGCCCTGGTACAGTGGCTATTGCTGCAAACCACCCACATCGCCCTGTGGGCCTTGTTGATGTGGTTGCTGGGCGTGACCTTCTTCGGCGGCCTCACCCTGTTCAACATGCTGATCGTGCGGCGCTTCCCGGAAAAGGAATGGCACTGGCGCACCAGCCTGATGATGTTTTTCTTTGTCGGCGGAGAAGTGGTCGGTTTTGCCGTCGCCGCTTACTTCCCCACCCCTGCAGCGGGTATCCTGGCTGGCTCCGGCATGTTGCTGCTGACCGGCATCCTGACGCTGGTCATGGCACCGGCCGTCTCCTGCGGCACGATGAACCACAAGGCTCCGGTCAAACTGGATCGCAAGGTGTTGCGTCTGCTGACCGGTTCCAGCTTTGGCCTTTTTCTGCTCGCCTGGGGCTGGATGAATTTTTCTGCCCAACTGCTCTTCCTGCCCTTCCCTGTCCTGTTCCGCGAAGTCTTTAACCTGCTTCCGGCAGCCTCGGCCAAGGCACTGTCACTCGGTGCCGGCAGCAGCCTGATCTGGTATCTGGTCATCGGCAAGCTTTCCGAGCGTCTGGGTGCCATTCAATTGCTGCTTTATTCTTCGGCCTGCCGGGTATTCATTTTTGCCACCCTGGCCTGGCTGGCCTTTGACTCGCCCAGCGCCAGCACGGTGACTGTGCTGATCGTCCTGTATCGCCAGACCTGGCCTTTCATGCTCACTTCCGCTCAAGTGGCGGCCAATCAACTGGCGCCGGATGAGGTCAAGGGCATGGCGATCGGCATCTTCAATGCCACGACCGGCGTGATGAATGCTGTCTCCGGCGTGGCCCTCTCCGGCCTGACCCTGCTGGTCGGCATGCGCTGGATGCCGGCCATCGCCACCGTCGGACTGATCATCGGCGTCGTGCTGCTGGCCGTGATGCTACTGATGCAGACAAGAGAAAAAAAATCCGCCGCATCAACAGGATGAACAGAAATACCTGAAAAAAACACGCTGAACGGATTCTTTGGAGGCAGGGGAAAAATCATTTGTTGTCATTTTACGGGTAAAATCCGGGTTACAGTGCCTGAGTCAGGATTGTTTCGTTCTGAGGCGCTTTGATTCATTATCCAACCCAGAAACGAGATAAGGCGCTTGCCGGAGCAGCAACCCTTCTGGCAATGCCGTGCTGCGCATGACAACAAACTCGATCAAAAACCTGCAATTCCAGATTGGCGAATGGGTTTTCTCCCCGGCGGAGAGGACCCTCTTCCATCTGGAACAGGAAACAAACGTTGATCTGGACCAGCGAACCGCCCAACTCCTGCACCTGTTCATCCAGCGCGCCAATGAAGTGCTGAGCCGCGAAGAAATCATCGAAGCCATCTGGGACCGATCCGTGGTGACCGATCATGCCGTGACCCAGTCCATCTTCGAACTGCGCCGGGTATTACGGGGGAGCCGCTCCGACGCCCCCAATTACATCAGAACCCTGCCCAAGCTCGGTTATCAACTGGTGATACCGGTGAGCGAAATCGTGTCCGGTGACGGGACGACGGCAAGCCCCCCTGCAAAAACAACCGCCCCGGTCCCCCTTGCAGCACCCAGCCCCCTCGCAAACCGCCCGAGATTTGGGCGACACTGGTTGCTGATCAGCCTGATTTCCCTCTTCGTCAGCCTTGCCATCCTGGGCTTCGCCGTATCAAGGATGGCCGCGCAACCGGATGGTGAAGCAAAACCAGGCGTTCTGCCCAATCCGCGCCAACTCACGGTGACCTACCCCATGCTGCAGGATGACGGGCGCGACTCCATGCTGGTTGGCCTCGCCGACTTCATCGTCTACAAGCTCAACGCCCTGACCTCCTACGACGTTCTCCAGCTTCCTCATAATTCCCCTTCCATGTTGTCGGCCAGTGGCCGCGTGCTTTCCTTTGAATGGGTCAACGTCGGCGGCAAACCCTTCGTACAGGCCAAACTGCTACACCGGATCAGCAACCAGAAACTACTGGAAAAACGCTATCCGGCGATGAACCTCTACGAATCGATGAACGTCTTGCTGGAAGACCTGCTGCAAATTCTGGAAAACAAGTCGATCGACAGCCAGCAGGCTGCGGCCATTGCCGAAAACTATCCGGTCGATCCGGAAGTCGTCAAACTGTTCTTCCGCGGGCATTTTTACCTGTTCAGCAAGGGAGACAAGGATTCCCTGAAAAAAGGCATTCGCTTCTTCAGGGAAATGAGCAACACCTGGAAGGAGTGGCCCATTCTCTATGCCGAACTGGCGATGTCCGAACTGATGCTCAGCGAACTGACCGGCGATGAAAGCTGGCGCAACGCGGCAGCGCAAACCTTCGAACATCTGGACCGCCTGGCCGACAAACCCTTCCTGCCGCCCGTGGTTTATGAAGCGTGGGCGATGCGTGCCTTATACGGTGGAGATCGTAAAAAGGCCATGTCATGGATCAACCGCGCATTGAATTTTCGCGACACCTGGCACGGCGAAATAATCCGCGGCAAACTCTACGAAATCGATGGAAAAACCGGCAAGGCCGGAGATTCTTACACCCGTGCCTACATGCTGAAGCCGGACAAGGTCACCCTGCTCTGGGCCACCCACATGGCTTTCCAGACGGACATCAGCAAGGTCGCGCCTTCGTTGGCGAAGAGCCAGTAATCGGCGGGCACCGGCAAGCAAGGTACGCCACTCAATACCCCGACGGCGCAGCAAAGTTTTCAAAGCGCGTATGTTCGCCACGGAAAGTCAGGCGAACGGTACCGATCGGGCCGTTACGCTGCTTGCCGATGATGATCTCGGCTGACCCCTTGTCCGGCGAATCGGGGTTGTACACTTCGTCACGGTAGATGAACATGATCACGTCGGCGTCCTGCTCGATCGCCCCGGACTCGCGCAGATCGGACATCACCGGACGCTTGTTCGGGCGTTGTTCCAGCGAGCGGTTGAGCTGCGAGAGGGCAATCACCGGCACATTCAGTTCCTTGGCCAGACTCTTGAGCGAACGGGAGATTTCGGATATCTCGGTAGCCCGGTTCTCGCTGCCGCCGCTGGCCACCGACATCAGCTGCAGGTAGTCGATGACGATCAGGCCAAGCTTGCCACATTGCCGGTAGAGCCGCCGGGCACGGGCGCGCAGGTCGATCGGATTAAGCGCCGGGGTTTCGTCGATATAGAGCGGTGCTTCATGCATTTTCCCCAGGGCAAAGGTCAGCTTCGACCACTCCTCGTCGTTAAGTCGGCCGGTACGCATCCGGTGCGCATCAAGCTTGCCAACCGAGGAGAGCATGCGCATCGCCAGTTGCGCGCCACCCATTTCCATCGAGAAGACAGCCACCGGCAGACCGACTTCAATCGATACGTACTCGGCCATGTTCAGGGCGAACGAGGTTTTACCCATCGACGGCCGTCCGGCCACGATCAGCAGGTCGCCCGGCTGCAGGCCTGAGGTCTTGCTGTCGAGGTCGTGGTAGCCGGTGGGAACGCCGGTAATGTCGGAAGGGTTATCGCGGTCGTGCAGTTCCTGAATGCGTTCGACCACCTGGGTCAGCAGCGGGTTGATGTGCTGGAAACCGCCCTGATGCCGGATGCCGCCCTCGGCAATGGCAAAAACCTTGGCCTCGGCCTCGTCGAGTAACTGTTTCGGATCGCGCCCCAGCGGATTCAGCGCGCTGCTGGCGATGTCATCGCCGACCGTCACCAACTGCCGCAGCACGGCGCGCTCACGAACAATCTCGGCATAGCGCCCGATATTGGCGGCTGACGGCGTATTGGCCGCCAGTTCGCCCAGGTAAGCAAGTCCCCCGGTTTCGCTCGCCTCACCGGCCAGATCGAGGCTTTCGGCCACCGTCACGGCATCAGCGGGCTTGCTGCGTTCGAGCAATTTCTGGATCTGCCGATAAATCCGCCGGTGTTCGTCACGATAGAAGTCGCTTTCGCTCACCCGGTCGGCAATTTTGTCGAAGGCGCTGTTGTCGAGCAGCAGGCCTCCGAGCAGGGACTGCTCGGCTTCCACCGAATGCGGCGGAATACGCATCAGAGCCAGCGCCGGGTCGATCGGTGCATTGGTCGGTTTTTTCTGGAAAGCAGGTTTGTCCATGGGAGCGCCGGGTGAAGAACAGGAAACAAGGGAACGAGTCTACTACGAAAGCCGCTTATTCCCGCTGAAAGGAACGGCAAAACGGTATTCCGGAAACAGAAAAGCCTTGCCGGAGGCAAGGCTTTTCGGGTGCTACGAAAGCTTGACGATCAGTGTTCGCCGACCACGACAACCTTGACCTTCGCCACGACATCGGTGTGCAGGGCAACTTCCAGGAAGGTTTCGCCAACGGCCTTGAGCGGCCCGGCGGGCATGCGGATCGCAGCTTTTTCGACTTCGTGGCCCAGCGCATGGAGCGCATCAGCAATGTCGTAGTTGGTCACGGAACCGAACAGGCGTCCATCGACACCGGCCTTGCGCACCATGTTCACTTCGACGCCCTCGAGCTTCTCGGCAAAGGCTTGCGCGGCAACCAGCTTGTCGGCGGCGGCCTTTTCCAACTCGGCACGGCGCGCTTCGAACTCCTGCTTGGCCGCAGGCGTGGCACGCTTGGCCTTGCCTTGCGGGATCAGGAAATTACGGGCGTAGCCGTCCTTCACCTTGACGAGATCACCCAGGTTGCCGAGATTGACGACCTTTTCCATCAGAATAATTTGCATCGTCGTCTCCTCGATTATTGGTGGTTATCGGTGTAGGGCAACAGCGCCAGGAAGCGGGCGCGCTTGATCGCAACCGACAGCATGCGCTGATAGCCGGTTTTGGTCCCGGTCAGACGGGCCGGCATGATCTTGGCGTTCTCGGCGATGTATTCCTTGAACAGATCGACATCCTTGTAATCGATGTATTCCATCTTCTCCGCACTGAAGCGGCAGAATTTGCGGCGCTTGAACAAACCACTGCCGCGTTTCTTGACATTCTTGTCATCCTTCTTCTTGAAGAACCTGGCCATTTTGCTTTCCTTCTACAAATTCAATCGTGTTTATATGCAATCTCAGCTGCCTGCTCTTGCGACTTTTCGCCGCCAGAAAACCCGTGATGCGTAGTTCCATTCCCGGTCTTGCTGCTTGTAGCCAGTTGGCCGCATCGCCCAGACCAATTGCCTGAATTTCACATTCGACGCACCGTGCCAATCCTGCTTCAAGCTGCTCCGAACGGTGTCCGACGAGGCATTCAACGACCGGCACACCTGCCGGGGTATAACGCAATGCCTGACGCTCGATCAGGATTCCGGTAATTTCAACGCGATTCAGCTGAGCCTCGGCAATCAGTCGGCCGTCTGCTCTTCGGCTTCCTCAGCAGCGACTTCCGTGCTGGCGGCTTCCGGCGCATCGATCATCGACTTCGACTTTTCTTCCTTCATCATCGGTGAAGGCGTCGTGATGGCGTGCTTCATCTTGATGGTGAGGTGGCGCAGCACGGCATCGTTGAACTTGAAGCCGTGTTCGAGTTCGGTTAGCGCCTCGTTGTTGCACTCGATGTTCATCAGCACGTAGTGCGCCTTGTGCAGCTTCTGGATTGGATAAGCCAGTTGGCGACGTCCCCAGTCCTCAAGCCGGTGAATCTGGCCACCGTGCGAAGTCACGAGCGTCTTGTAACGCTCCAGCATCGCCGGAACCTGTTCACTCTGGTCAGGGTGGACGATAAAAACAATTTCATAATGACGCATGAACACTCCTCATGGTTAAAGCCCCCCGCCATGCGAACGGTGGAGCAAGGTGGAAAAGCTGGTAATTGTAGCGGATTTAAGGCCTATAAATCAAGGAATTTACGATAACGGAAAGAAATATCCGCTTCGAAACCATCTTATGCCAGGCGACAGAGTGCGCGGGCAATCATCGGCCCGGTCAGAATGACCAGGAACAGGCGCAGACTCTGTGCCGCCACGACGAAAGGAACGTCGGTTTGACCATCCATTGCCAACAACAGAACTGAATCCAGCCCACCGGGCGTGGTTGCCAGATAAGCCGTCAGCGGATCACAGGCGGTCAAGAGATGAAGCACCCACGAAAGGGCAGCGCAGAGAGCAATCAGCAAAAAGGCAGAAAAAAACAGCCAGTGCATCATCTTCAGGGCACTGGCAAGCAGTTCCCGCTTGAAGCCGAGTCCGACATGCCATCCCAGAAAGAGAGAAGCAACGGCCTGAAACAGGCCGGGCAATCTGAAATCAACAAGACCTCGTGAATTCAGCAGGGCACCAACGACCATGGTAAGCAGCAAGGAGCCGGCCGGGATTTTCAGGCGATAGGCCAGGAAAGAACACAGCGTGGTAATCAGCAGGGTCAACGCGAGTTGTGACAAGGAACCGTCGAAACTTGCCAGCTGCTGTATTCCTCTGGAAACCCCACTTGCCGGAGTTTTCGTCGACAACAGGAAATGCGCCACGGTCGATGCCGTCAATACGACCAGCATGACCCGCAGATACTGCATCAGCGCCACCAATCGCACATCCGCACCATAGGCTTCGGCCATGGCCACCATCGCGCTTGCACCACCGGGTGAGGAACCCCAAGCCGCCGTCATTCCCGGAATGATGCCGGATTTCATCATCGACCAGCCCACGAGTCCGCCCGCCAGAATCGAGCAACAAACAATCGCCCCCAGTAGTAGCCCGTGGCTACCCAGCATCTGCCAAACATTAGGAGTGATGCATTTGGCGACCCCGCAACCGATCAGCGCCTGCGCGCAAATAAAAAGCGGATGCGGCAGGGCAAGCCTTATCCCGGCCAGACTGAACAGCAGGCCAAACAACATCGCCGCAACAAAAAAGGGGGCAGGAATTTCCAGCCAGAACAGCAAGCAACCCGACGAAACAGAAACAGAAAACAGCAATGTCCACAAAACCAGTGGTTTTGTGTAAAAGCTGCCTGAAACCGGAGCTTGCATAAACTACGCTAGCCTGAAGAACGCAATGAAAAAGCGAAATTGCCTTTTCGCAACAGAGTTGCCTTGAACCCTGCGAATTGCGGAATCAAAAGTGGCGAGCCTTACCCCCGGCACTCACAGTAAATGGCTGTGGCTGCTTCCTTCCGGACCTGACCAGGTTCACCACCCTGCAATGCGGGGAGACCCGCCGGAACGAATAGTACCACAGCCAACACGCTGCCATCAGGTGTTTTCGTCGCGTCTTTTCTTTCCACAAATTAAAACGCCCTTCCTTTTGGGGGAAGGGCGTTTTTTTA
>CAYMYD010000066.1:0-10839 GCA_964394535.1 uncultured Propionivibrio sp.
CCGTGGCCGCTGTACGTCCGGCTTCTGCTCTGCCTGCCGCTGGTCTGGTCGGCCAGGCATTCACTGCGCCCGGCGACGGTTTCCGCGCTGCGCCTGAGTGCTGCGAATGAACTGGATTGCGCCGACTTTCAGGGGCAGTGGCAGACACTGGACATCCTGCCCGGAAGCACCGTATTTCCCTGGCTGATCGTTCTGAATCTGCGCGAACCGGAAGGCGAAAGGCAGCAGGCGCTGGTGCTGCTTCCCGACCAGATGCCGAAGGAAACGTTTCGTCGCTTGCAGCGGCATCTGCGCTGGCGTGGCGAAATGCGCTGAGCCAATTGTCGCGCGTTTCCGAGGGGCGGTTTGCGTTATACTGCCGGGAAATTCGAATTAGCAGCATCCGACGGGGAACCCTTCAAGCATGAACGAACGCGAGATAGACCAGTTATTGGTCGAGCGTGCACAAGCCGGTGATCAGCAGGCGTTTGAGAAGCTGGTCTCAAAATATCAGCGGAAGCTTAACCGCTTGCTGTCCCGCCTCATCCGTGACCATGGTGATGTCGAGGACGTGGTTCAGGAGGCCTTCATCAAGGCCTACCGCGCACTGCCTTCGTTTCGCGGGGAAAGCGCGTTCTACACCTGGCTTTATCGTATCGGTATCAATACGGCGAAAAACTACTTGGTCGCCAGGGACCGGCGTGCGCCGACATCGACAGAATTCGATGCGGACGAGGCGGAAGCCTTCGAAGACGCCAGCCAGTTGCACGATATCAATACGCCGGAGCGAGTTCTTCATTCGAAGCAGATCGGGCAAACGGTCAATGCGGCCATGGAGGCTTTGCCGGATGAATTGCGCAACGCCATCGTGCTGCGCGAGATCGAAGGCCTGAGCTATGAGGAAATCGCACTGGAAATGAATTGCCCGATCGGAACGGTTCGCTCGCGTATCTTCCGTGCACGCGAAGCCGTTGCCGAGCGTTTGCGTCCCCTGCTCGACACGGCGCCCGAGCATCGCTGGTGAGTTGTCATGCTTGAAGCCAAGGGAGTCATTGTCGCCCTGGAAGGTGAATACGCGCTGGTGCAGGTTGATCAATCCGGTTGTGGTCGTTGCCATGAGGTCGACGGATGTGGTGGCAATCCGCTCAACAAGCTGTTCGGTGAAACCTCGCGCCGTTTTCGGGTGATGAATCCCGGGAATTCGGTCGTTGGTGATTGTGTCACCCTGGTTATGGCTGAAGGCAGCATTCGTCGCGGTGCCGTCCAAGCCTATGTGTTGCCGCTCATCGGGCTCTTTACGGGTGCTTTCCTTGGGCTGGCGCTGGCTGGCGAACCGGGTGCCATGTTGGGCGCACTCACCGGTCTGTTTATCGCTGTGCTGATTCTTCGTCACGCTTCCGGCAGTGCTTCGGAGATGCCATCGATTCGCCAAGAGACCCGTGACCGGAAGTTGATAAAAATTTCAGAAGATACGGCATGACACTGGGTACAGCAGTTCAAGTCGGGAACAAAAAAGTGAAAAAGAGGGGCATCGTTCAAAGGAGTTGTGCTAGAATCGCGTCCCTGACGGAGAGGTGGCAGAGTGGTTGAATGTACCTGACTCGAAATCAGGCGATGTCGCAAGGCATCCGTGGGTTCGAATCCCACCCTCTCCGCCAATAAACACCCTGAAACCCGCATTGCTACTGGCTTTGCGGGTTTTTTCTGCTCGGAAATGTAAAAAGGACGCCGGAGCGTCCCTTGGGTTGTTCGTGCTGACTTCGGCTATAGGTAGATGACAGCCGGAAAGACGGCAACGGCCAGTACCAGAACCAGCCATTCGAGATTGTGGCGAGCCAGAAAGCCGGTGAAATGCAGGATCAGGATGGTGATGGCAATTAGGTAAAACAACGCAAACAACATGGTGTGTCCTTTCGTTTCTTGTTGTTACTGGCACTTTCGTGGCTGCGCTTCAGCGCGTCTTCCAGCAGGATTATATCGACTTCCGTGATGCCTGGAAGCGCTTTTCTGCGTTACTGAAATGGCGGCTGCCGAGTTGTCCGTCCGGGCGTCAGGTTAGTGGAATGCGCTCAAGTTGGCGGCCATTCCAGGCGAGGCATTCGCCGGCGTTTTCCTTCCAGTCGGCCAGTACCCAGCGCTCGACGGGAATGCCGTCGATGAGATGCACATGTCTGGCCGGTAGATGCGTGTGCCCGTGAATAAAGGTGATGTGCCCGTGGTAGCGCAGAAAGTTTTCCGTGGCCTCGGGGTTGAGATCCATCAGGTATTGCTGCTGGCGTTCGATTTTTTCCTGCTTGGCGACGGTGCTTTCCCGACGCATTTGTGCGGCGATGGCGCGACGTTCAAGGAGCGGCCGATTGAGAAATTCGACCTGCCAGGCCGGGTTGCGTACCTTGGCGCGGAAATTGAGATAGTCCTGATCGTCGATGCACAGCATGTCGCCGTGCGAGAGGACGAATGATCTGCCCGGCAGGGAGAGACGGTAAGGGTCGGGCAGGGGGGTGGCACCGGTTCGACGGATGAATTCGCTGCCGATCAGGAAATCACGATTGCCGTGCATCAGCCACAGCTTGACGCCGGACTGCGTCAGTTGGTGCAGGGCGTGGACGATGATCCGGCCAAAGGCGAATTCGGGATTGTCCAGACAGTCATCGCCCGGCCAGGCGTTGAACAGGTCGCCCAGAATGTAGAGGTGCTTGGCCTGGCGGGCGCGTCCGTTGAGAAAATTCAGGAAGATCCGGGCAGTGCCGGGAGCCTGCAAGGAAAGGTGCAGGTCGGCAATGAATAGGGAATGAAACGTGACCGGAGTGTCCGCTGCCTTGGGTGCCAGGTTTTCGCCGTTCACGTTTCACCTTTGATGTTGTTTTTAGCAGACTTCCGCGCGTTCGATGATGACGTCTTCCTTGGGGACGTCCTGATGGAATCCGGCATTGCCAGTCTTGACGCCCTTGATTTTGTCCACGACTTCGCTGCCTTCGACGACTTTGCCGAAAACACAGTAGCCCCAGCCGTTGCCGCTGGGCATCTTGAAATCGAGGAAGGCGTTGTCGGCAACGTTGATGAAGAATTGTGCGCTGGCCGAGTGCGGGTCGCTGGTACGCGCCATGGCGATGGTGTAACGCTCGTTCTTCAGTCCGTTGTCGGCTTCATTCTTGATCGGGGAGCGGGTTTTCTTTTCTTTCATGCCGGGGCCGAAGCCACCGCCCTGGATCATGAAGCCGTCGATGACACGGTGGAAGATGGTGTTGTCGTAGTGCCCGGCTTCGGCGTAGGTGAGGAAATTCTTCACGGTTTCCGGTGCCTTTTCGGCGTCGAGTTCGAGGGCGATGACGCCGAAATTGGTGTGCAGTTTGATCATGGCGGGTTCCTGTTATTTGTCGGAGAGGATTTTGACGGATTCGATGACGACCGGCGTGACCGGTACGTTCTGGTGCATGCCCCGGTTGCCGGTCGGCACCTGGGCGATTTTGTCGACGACTTCGATGCCTTTCGTGACCTTGCCGAAGACGGCATAGCCCGCACCGTCAGGCTGGGGATAGTCGAGGCTGGGGTTGTCCTTGTGGTTGATGAAAAACTGGGCCGTGGCCGAGTTCGGATCGGCACGGCGGGCCATGGCGATGGTGCCGCGCAGATTCTTGAGGCCGTTCTTGCCTTCGTTGATCAGCGGGGCGCCGGTCGGTTTTTCTTTCATCTCCTTGTCAAAACCGCCGCCCTGGATCATGAAGCCGGGAATGACGCGGTGGAAGATGGTGCCGTTGTAATGCCCGTCTTTGGCGTATTTCAGGAAGTTTTCGACGGTTTTCGGCGCTTTGGCCGCGTCGAATTCAATGGTGATGACCCCTTGGCCGGTTTGCAGTTCGACCGTCGGCGCGGCTTGGACGGAGAAGGCGAGGGCGGAGAATAACAGTCCGGCAAGGACGGTGGTTTTTTGCGACATTAGGCGGCTCCTTCATAAACAATTTTCCACTGGCCGTCTTCACGTATCCAGTATTGGCGTTTTTTCATCTGGTTGTTGAGGTTGTTGCTCTGGTAGTCCTGCTCGAAGGTGGTGACGACGAGCTCCTCCGCGCCGGGATTGCGGAACATCGACAGGTTGGACAACTTGACCTTGACCCAACTCTTGCCGGCATTGACCTTGCGCTTCTGGCTGGCGAACTGTTCAAAGTTCGCTTCCTTGCTCTGGAATTTAGGCGAGTAATGTTTCAGGTAGCGTTCGACATCCCGGCTTTCCCAGTCGGCGCGCCACTCCTCAATCTTTTTGTTGAGGGCGCTGCGTTCGCTCTGCCAGTCATCGAATGACAGCCATTCGACGGAATTGCTGATGATCACCGGGGTCAGGCCGATTTGCAGATTTTTCGAGAGTGCGTCAAGGTCGGTGTTGGACAGCACCACGCAGCCGTCGGACGCCTTGGGGGGGCGTGAGAAGGTGTCGGACGGCGTGCCATGCAGCCAGATGCCATGCCCTTTGCGCCCCTGACGACGATCCCACTCGTTGGGGTAGTTGATCGGGAAGGCACCGGTGCCGTAGAGGTCGCCGAGCTTTTTCGCCGGGAGGCTGTCGGTGACGTGGTAGACCCCGGTCGGTGTTTTCTTGTCGCCTTCGCTCCGCTTGTCGGAGCCGAGCTTGCCGTGTGAAACGTAGTAGTCGGCGACGAAACGCGGGCGGCCATTGTCGTTCTGGTAAAGGTAGAGCCGGGCTTTCTGCGTGTCGATGACGATAGCGTGTTTCTGGTCGGGCTGCATCTGCAACAGGTAGCGCGGCACGTATTTAGCGGTCGTGTCCCGGCTGCGGTAGGCTTTCAGCCGGGCGATGACTTCCTCGCGCAGGTCGTCCAGCTTGTCGCTGGGCGCGTTGGTGGCGTTGCCGAAGGTTGCCAGCGGCATGCTGCGGGCGAGCAGCAGATCCCCCTTGATGAGGTGCGCCAGGCGGAATTTCGGGTACTGCTGGAGCAGGTTTTCGGTCAGCTGCAAGGCCTTGTCGAGCTGGTTGTTCTCGATCTCGACCAGAATGCGTGAAAGCTGTGGCTCCGGGCCGGAGTCGGAGAAGGTCGGTGGCGGTGCCGGCTTGCCCGGCCCCGCCTGCACGAAGGCGTCGGTAAGGAAAAAGGGCGCCGTCAGGATAAGCGCCAGCACGACCAGCAGGGAGGCACGCCGCATCAGCCGACACGCTCCTGCTGGATCAGCCAACGGTTACCCGCCTTGATGAAGACGATGGTCTTGCCGGTCGAACTCTTGAGCGTCGCCGATTTGTACTGCTGGCGGAATTTGACGGTGGCCTTGTCGCCGCTGACGTTGATCTTGACGTTATCAAGGCTTACCTGGAGCTTGCCCGGCTTGTCGATGCGCTGCGTGCGTTCTGTTTCCCAAGCCTTGCGCGCCATGCCGTTCGGTGTCTGGAAGTCGGGAGCGTAATAGCCGAGATAGGCTTTCACGTCCTTGTTCGACCAGGCATTGGCCCAGCCTTGTAGTGCCTTGGTGATGTCGGCCTCGGCTGTCGGGGCGACGGGTTTGGGTTCGGCGGGTTTGACTTCCTGCGGCTTGGCGACGGGCTCCTTGACCTCGGCTGGCTTGACCACGGGCGGTGGAGCGACCGGAAGCGGTTTGGCTGTTTCGGTGACGCCCGGTTTTGCCGCAGCCGGTGTTTCTGTCTGGGCAGCCGGCCTGGCGCCTGGCTTGCCAGTGGCGGCCGGTTGGCTGGCCGTCAAATCCTTGATCATCGCCAGCTTGCTTTGCGTTGCCTTGTTCGAGGAATCGAGTTGCAGCGCCTTGTTATAAGCCTGGCTGGCCAGTTTGGCATAGACATCGCCGAGGTTTTCATGGGCGATCGAGTAGCTCGGATGCGTACGGATCGCCATTTCCAGCGCCGAACGTGCCTTGTCGTACTGCTTCTGCTGAGCGTAAAGGACGGCAAGGTTGTTGTAGGGTTCGGGGAGTTCGGGAAAGTCTTCGGTCAGCCGGGTGAAAACAGCAATGGCGTCAGCCTGCCGCCCGGTTTCAGTGAGGATCAGACCTTTCAGAAAACGCCCTTGTGCATCGCGCGGTCTGGCGGAAATCAGTTGTTCCGCCTTGTCCATCGCCTGGGACATTTGTCCCTGTTTCATCAGACGCTGGATTTCGTTGACCGCCGGATTGTCCGCTGGTGGGGCGCTCTGGGCGCTGGCACAGGCCACGGTCAGGCTGAACACAAGACCGGTGAAAATGGCTGAAAGGCGCGCCAGCAAAGGCGTCTGGGAGTGTGAAAACATTGCTGTGGTATACTTTGCAGGGTTGATGAAATAACAGCGAATTTTACCAAGAAGCGCGTCGAATCCAAAGTGTTTCCATGCGAGAAGGGGAAAGAGAGCGCGCCGGGTTTGTGACAGACAACAGCGCATATTCTCTCCAACCCTGTTCCTTGCCGTAGACAAATCCATCGTGACCGGTCTTTTTCCCCGTCTTCCTTCCCTTTCCTCCCCCTCACTTTTCAATATGCTGAAAATTTACAATACCCTCTCCAGGGAAAAGCAGGACTTTGTTCCCCTCGAACCCGGCAAAGTGCGCATGTACGTCTGCGGCATGACCGTCTATGACTATTGCCACCTGGGTCACGCCCGTGTTCTGGTGGTTTTCGACATGGTGCAACGCTGGCTGCGTGCCAGCGGTCTGGATGTGACCTACGTGCGCAACATCACCGACATTGACGACAAGATCATCAAGCGGGCGCAGGAAAACAACGAAACCATCGGCGAACTGACCAATCGCTTTATCGCTTTCATGGATGAGGATGCCGCAGCGCTCGGCGTCGAAAAGCCAACGCACGAGCCGCGTGCGACCGACTACGTGCCGCAGATGTTGAAACTCATTGGCCAACTCGAAGCCAGTGGTCTTGCCTACCGCTCACCGGACGGTGATGTGAATTTTTCAGTACGCAAGTTTCCCGGCTACGGCAAGCTTTCCGGGAAATCGCTTGACGACCTGCGTGCCGGCGAGCGTGTCGATGTCGGTGAGGCCAAGCATGACCCGCTCGATTTCGTGCTGTGGAAACATGCCCGTGAAGGCGAACCGTGCTGGGATTCGCCATGGGGCAAGGGGCGGCCGGGCTGGCATATTGAATGTTCGGCAATGAGTTCTGATCTGCTCGGGCCGCGTTTCGACATTCACGGTGGTGGTCAGGATCTGCAATTCCCCCACCACGAAAACGAGATCGCCCAGTCCGAGGGGGCGAATCAGTGCCAGTTCGTCAATTACTGGATGCACAATGGTTTCGTGCGGGTTGATGACGAAAAGATGTCCAAGTCGCTCGGCAACTTCTTCACCATCCGCGAGGTGCTCAAGAAGTACGACGCCGAGGTGGTGCGTTTCTTCATCCTGCGTGCCCATTATCGCAGTCCGCTCAACTATTCGGACAAGCATCTCGACGACGCGCGGGTGGCTCTGTCGCGCCTGTACACGTCACTCAAGGCGGTTCAGCCTGATACTGTAGCCATTGATTGGGACGGCGTTTACGCCCAGCGTTTCAAGGCAGCGATGGACGACGATTTCAACACGCCGGAAGCCTGCGCCGCCCTTTTTGACCTGGCTGCCGAAGTGAATCGCAGCAAATCTCCGGCGCTGGCCGGGCAATTGCGTGCCCTGGCCGGATTGCTGGGCTTGCTCGGGCGCGATCCGCAGGCTTTTCTGCAAGGGACTCCCGATGAAGGCGGTGAAGAAGCCGGAGGCTTGACGTCTGTCGCGATCGAGGCGCTGATCTTTGCTCGAACAACGGCCAAGAAAGGCAAAAACTTCGCCGAGGCTGACCGCATCCGCAACGAGTTGCTGGCGGCCGGCATCATTCTCGAAGACGGCGCGCAAGGTACCAGTTGGCGGCGGGCGTGAACCACGTGATGTGAACGGTTTGAGGTTTCATGAACACCTCCCTGCCAACGCCGATTGACCTGCTGATCGAGGCGCGCTGGATCATTCCGGTCGAGCCTTTCGATACCGTTCTCGAAAACCATGCGGTCGCCATCGACAAAGGGGAGATTGTTGCCATCCTGCAACAACGGGAAGTGTCCTCGCGCTTCGCGCCCCGTCAGACCAGGGCGCTTGACCATCACATCCTGATCCCCGGCCTCGTCAATCTGCACACCCACGCGGCCATGACCCTGCTGCGCGGGCTGGCTGACGATCTGCCGTTGATGACCTGGCTGGAGCAGCATATCTGGCCGGCCGAAGCCAAGCACCTCTCGCCGGGTTTCGTCCACGATGGCAGCCTGCTGGCCTGTGCCGAAATGCTGCGCGGCGGCGTGACCTGTTTCAACGACATGTATTTCTATCCCGGGGCTGTTGCCAAGGCCGCGCTGGCCACGGGAATACGCGCTGCCATCGGGCTGATCGCCATCGATTTTCCGACACCGTATGGCAATGACGTCGACGATTATCTGGCCAAGGGCATGATGCTTCGTGACGAATTGCGTCATGAGTCGCTACTCAGTTTCTGTCTGGCACCGCACGCGCCCTACACCGTGAGCGACCGCGGCCTCGCCAAAGTATTGATGCTTGCCGAACAATGCGACTTGCCGATTCATCTGCACTTGCATGAAACGCGCAAGGAAATCGACGACAGCCTGCGACAATACGGCATGCGCCCGCTTGAAAGGCTTCGGCAGTTGGGATTGCTCGGTCCGGCGCTGATTGCCACACATGCGATTCATCTGGAACGCGAGGAAATTGCCCTGCTGGCCCGGCATGGCTGCTCGGTTGCCCATTGTCCCAGTTCCAATCTCAAGCTGGCCAGCGGCATTGCACCGATTGCTGATCTGCTTGGTGCTGGCGTCAATGTTGGTATTGGTACCGACAGCGCGGCCAGCAACAACCGCCTCGACATGTTCGAGGAAATGCGCCTGGCGGCGCTCCTGGCCAAGGCCGGAAGCTCGCGGGCCGAAGTTGTCGGTGCCCACCAGGCACTGCGCATGGCGACGCTGGAAGGTGCGCGTGCGCTGGGGTTGGAGGAGAAGATCGGCTCGCTCCGTCCCGGCAAGGCGGCGGACCTCTGTGCCGTGAATATCCGTGATTCGCGATTGTTACCGTGTTATGATCCGGCATCGTTACTGGTTTATGCGGCCGGGCGCGAACAGGTTTCCGATGTGTGGGTGGCGGGAAAGTGTTGTATTACGGATGGTCAACTTGCCGGGAATAGTGAAATTGAGTTGCTCCATCTGGCCTCTTTATGGCAAAATCTCGTTCGTCCGCGCGATGTTTGACAAGGGTTTCAGTTCTTATCAATAACCGGGTGTATCAGGCTTGCGGACACGATCCGTAAGCTTTAACTAATGAGGAAAATCAGATGAAAAAAACAGTCGTAATGGCCTTCCTGGCCGCAACCATTGGCCTCTGTGCTTCTTTTGCACAAGCTCAAACCAACAGCGTCTACGCAATTGACAGCCGTGGCGAAGTCGTCATGGATCCGTTCGGCCTGTGCTGGCGTACCGGGTTCTGGACACCGGCTGCCGCCGCCCAGGACAAGAACGGCTGCAAGTGCGACAAGGATCTGATCGCCAAGGAAATCTGCGAGCCGAAGGCGGCTCCGGTGAAGGCTGAGCCGAAGAAGGAAGCGCCCAAGAAAGCCGCTTTCGGTGAGAAAGTCACCATTGCTGCTGACGCGCTGTTCGACTTCAACAAGGCAACGCTGCGCCCCGAAGGCAAGGCCAAGCTGGATGACGTCGTTGGCAAGTCCAAGCAACTGAACCTGGAAGTTGTCATTGCTGTTGGTCACGCTGACCGTATCGGTGGCGCTGCCTACAACCAGAAACTGTCCGAGAAGCGCGCCGCCGCCGTCAAGGATTATCTGGTCGCCAAGGGCATCCCGGCCAACCGTGTTTACACCGAAGGCAAGGGCAGCAAGCAGCCGGTGACCAAGCCCGGTCAGTGCAAGGGTCCGAAGAGCAAGAAGGTTATCGAGTGCCTGCAACCCGATCGCCGTGTTGACATCGAACTCATCGGCACCAAGAAATAATTCTGCCGTTAGCGAAAAAGCCCTGCCCCGGCAGGGCTTTTTTGTTTGATCCATGCCCTGGTGAAACATGCAAAACGCCGACCCGAACGAACTCGAAAAATTCAGCCAACTGGCCCATCGCTGGTGGGATACTGCCAGCGAATTCAGGCCCCTGCACGAAATCAATCCGCTACGCCTTGACTGGATCGACCAGCTGGCTGGTGGGGTTGCCGACAAAAAAGTCCTTGATGTCGGCTGTGGTGGTGGCATTCTTGCCGAGAGTCTGGCTGATCGTGGTGCGACGGTGACCGGTATCGATCTCTCGGAAAAAGCGCTGGGTGTGGCCCGTCTGCATCTGCTGGAGAGCGGGAAGAAGGTCGATTACCGGAAGATTTCAGCAGAAGAGCTCGCCGTTGAATGTCCGGGAGAGTTCGACATTGTCATCTGTATGGAAATGCTTGAGCACGTTCCTGATCCTGCCAGCATTGTTACCGCCTGTGCGACGTTGTTGAAGCCCGGAGGACACGCCTTTTTTTCGACACTCAACCGCAACCCGAAGTCCTGGCTGATGGCTATCGTTGGTGCGGAGTACGTGCTCAAAATGCTGCCCAGAGGGACGCATGACTATGCAAAATTCATCCGTCCGTCGGAGTTGGTGCGCTGGGCAAAAAGCGTTGATTTATCCCCTGCCGCCATGACCGGTCTGAGCTATAACCCGCTGACCCGTGAATATCGTCTGGGTGCGGGAACCGACGTCAACTATCTGCTACATGCCGTCAGGACGGAATGCAGCGTGTGATCTGCAGGAACGGGTGTTTGGTGCCCCGAGCCAGACTCGAACTGGCACGCCTTGCGGCGGCGGATTTTGAATCCGCTGCGTCTACCGATTCCGCCATCGGGGCAGGAAG
>CAYMYD010000067.1:0-10485 GCA_964394535.1 uncultured Propionivibrio sp.
GTATCACCGGCGAGGTGGTTTGCGTCAATGAGATTTGTGCAACAACACGGGATTCGGGCCGATTTTGTCTGGCACAGTATTAGTTTATCTAATACTGTGTGGCGGTTCATTTCAAAAATCAGGTGCGATGTTAGATTTGCTCATAGGGAGAAAAGCGATGGCTACGGTCACGAAGTTGATTGATTTTCATGCGCTCAGGGTGTTTCTGGCGACGGCAGAGTGTTGCAACATGTCGCTCGCCGCAGCCCAGTTGGGTATCAGCCAGTCAGCGGTATCGCAGGCGATTCGTAATCTGGAAGATTATTTTGGCGTCGTGCTGGTCAATCGCCAGTGCCGTCCGCTGGCGCTGACTTCAGCCGGTTTGGCTCTGCGCAATCGTGGTTCCACGCTGATGGAGGCCATCCTGAACCTGCGCGGTTCGGTGATTGAAGCCAGTCAGGGCAGCAAGCCGGATTTGCGTCTGGGCATGATTGATTCGTTTGCGGCAACCTGCGGTACGCAACTGATTCAGCAAATGGTTGGCAAAGTGACCCGGCTGACGACCCGTTCGGGGTGGACGTCACAACTGGGCGAAGCACTGGTGCGCCGTGACCTCGATATTGTTATCGCGACCGATCCGCTGGTTGACATCAATGGCATCCTCAGACACCTGCTGTTGAAAGAGCGTTTTCTGGTCATTGTGCCGAAGCAGGTAGCTTTTCCGGTACGAACGCTGGATGACCTTGAGCGCCTTGCCGACGCACTACCGATGATCCGTTTTAACCAGCATTCGCAGAACGGAATGCAGATTGAGCGCATTTTGCGCCGCCATCACATCAAATCTTCCCGTCGTCTGGAAGTTGATACCGCATACACGCTGACCTCGATGGTTTCCGGTGGTGTCGGCTGGGCCATTACCACACCGGTCTGTTTGATGCAGGGTGGCCAGTATTCGTCCTTGGTTACGCCGGTATTCATTGAAGAGCTGAATGCTTCCCGGGCCATGTACGTGCTTGCCCGCGAAGATGAGTACGTGCAAACGGTCGACAGCATTGTGACGCTTGCCAGGGACATCATCAGGAACGACGTTTTGCCCGGACTGGGCGTCATCCATAACCAGTTAGGGGACTGGGTTTCGATGTGCGAGGATTTTTTATAACAGGTTGTTCATGTCATCAAGGGGGGTAATGTATGTTCTGGATCGCTTTTGCAGTTGTACTGGCCGCCATGTTTATTGGCGCAAGACGGGGCGGGATTTTTCTGGGCATGGCGGGAGGCATGGGTTTGGCCGTGCTTGTATTCGGCCTGAAGTTGCCACCATCATCGCCCCCCATCGACGTGATGCTGATCATCATGGCCGTCATCACGGCGGCCGCCACGCTGCAATCTGCGGGAGGCATGGATTATCTGGTGCAGACCGCCGAACGCATCCTGCGCAAGAATCCCAATCGCATCACCTTCATGGCACCGATCGTGGCCTACTGTTTTACCTTGATGTCGGGTACCGGCAACGTCGTGTACAGCATCCTGCCGGTTATTGCCGAAGTCGCCCATGATGCCGGAGTGCGTCCGGAGCGGCCCATGTCGATTTCCGTGATTGCCTCGCAGCAGGCCATTACGGCCAGCCCGATCTCGGCTGCGATGGCCGCCATGGTCGCGCTACTGGCACCCTTCAATATCAGCATGCTGACCATCATGAGCATCTGCATTCCGGCGACGCTCTGCGGCGTGTTTCTGGGCAGTGTCTATTGCAGCCGCGTGGGTGTGGAGCTGAAGGACGATCCCGAATACCAGCGTCGTCTGGCTGAAGGGATGATCACCCTCAAGAAAAACATCGCCGAAACCGCGCACGTGGAAGCGACTCCGGAAGCAAAACGCTCGGTCTGGATATTCCTGACGGGTGCCATTCTGGTCGTCCTCTTCGGCACCATTCCGGGCTTGCGTCCGGACTTCATGATTGCCGGGAAGGTCAGCAAGCTGTCGATGCCGCATACCATCGAAATGGTCATGCTGGTCATTGCCGCGATCATGGTGCTGACCTGCAAGGCCAACGTAGAGAAGATTGTCAGCGGCAGCGTTTTCCGCCAAGGTATGATGGGCGTTATCGGCATCTTCGGTCTGGCCTGGATGGGCGACACGCTGATCAATAACAACATGGCTTTCATCAAGGATAACGTGCAGGAAATCGTCAAGGCTTATCCTTGGGTCTTTGCGCTGGCTCTGTTTTCTGTCGGGGCGCTGATCATGAGCCAGGCAGCCACCACACGGGCGCTGGTACCGCTGGGTATTGCCCTGGGGCTGTCGCCAGTCGCTCTGGTGGCTACCTGGCCGGCGGTCAATAGCTACTTCTTCTTCCCCAACTACGCGACGGTGATTGCCGGGATTGCTTTTGACATGACCGGAACAACGCGAATCGGGAAATATGTCCTGAACCACAGTTTCATGATGCCCGGACTGATTGCCTGCGTTACCAGTGTGACGGTGGGCTTTTTGATCGCTGGCATCGTCATCTGACCGATTTTTTAACAGGAGAACAACATGGCAAAACTCAATTTACCGATTACCGGCATCTGTTCCTTTGCGAAGTATCCGATTCACGAAGATCTGGAAACGCTTGACGCGGATTTCGCCGTGCTCGGGGTGCCGTGGGACGTTGGCGTTGGTTTTCTCAGTGGTGCCCGCCTTGGCCCGAGGCGTATCCGTGAAGTGTCAACGCACTACGGACGGGGTGCTGCTGGCTTCTACGACCCGGAGCGCGACAAGACTTACCTCAAGGCTCCCTGCCGTGTGGTGGATGTGGGCGACGCAGATATTGTGACCGCCGATATCCCGGCCAGCTTCGATGCGATCGAAGCCGCGGTTCGGCAGATCGTCAAGCGCGGCGCAGTTCCGGCCATCATGGGGGGTGACCACTCCATCTCCATTCCGGTGGCTCGTGCCTTGAGCGATGTCGGCCCGCTATCGGTCGTCCATTTTGACGCGCACCTCGACTGGTCCAAAGGCCCTGGCAACCAGCGCCTGGGCAATGGCAGTCCGCTGCGCCGGATGTCCGAAATGCCGTACATTGCCAGCATGACGCAGATTGGCATGCGTGGCCTTGGCAGCAGCGTACGCGAAGACTTTGAGGAAGCGCGCGCCTGGGGAAGCCAGGTCATTACTGCCCGTGAAGCCGCCAAGTTGGGCGTTGAAGGCGTCATGGAGCGTATTCCGGACAACAAGCGTTATTACGTTTCGATCGACATCGACGGCTTTGACATCTCCATTGCCAGCGGTGTCGGCTCGCCTTCGCCCGGTGGCATCCAGTTCAATCAGATGATCGACATGCTGGAGGCGCTCTCGAAGAAAGGCGAGATCGTCTGTTTCGACTTCGTCGAAGTAGCCCCGCAATATGACCCGACTGCCGTTACCACGCGCGTCGCGGCAATGACCATGCTGTATCTGATGGGCTTCATTTACGAACAAAAAATGGCCAGACGCTAAAGCCTGAAAAGACCCGCCGCAAGGCGTGTTTTTGATTTGGATGGTCGTTAATTTTTTCCACGGAGCTACAGGAGTTGCAGTATATTTTTTTGGAATGCGGCATCTCTTTTTGCGCGCAGTGCGGGATGTCCTATAGGGAACCATCAAACAAGGTTTTGGCCTGCAGCAGGCAAAGCCGGAAAGCTTTCATCCACAAAAGAGGGTCATATCATGAGTCAGGAAAAGCCAAAAAACGTTGAAATCACCGAAAGGCAGGTAGGGGCCATTCTCGATCAGGTTGGCACGTCGCCTACCCTGAAGATGCTGATATTTGCCGCGTCGCTGGGCTATCTGTTCGATGCCTTCGACAACGCACTGCTCGGTTATGTGATGCCGATGATCTCCAAGGAGTTTCACATCGACCCGATGATCAAGGGGTTGATCATTTCCGCCGCCCTGTGGGGCGGGGTGGTCGGGCAATATTTCTGGGGGCCGATGGCGGATATCAAGGGACGGCGCTTCGCCTTCCAGGGAACCTTGCTGTCGTTTTCCCTGTTCACCGGTCTGACTGCTTTCTCCTGGAGCCCGATCTCCATTTTCGGTTTCCGCTTCATCACGGGTTCCGGTCTTGCCGGCTTCATTCCGGTTGATTCGGCCATGGTTTCTGAAATGACGCCGACGAAGTTCCGCGGACGTTTCACCAGTTTCCTGCCGGTGATGTTCCCGCTGGGGTCACTGCTGGCGGTTGGCTCGACGATTCTTCTGCTGGAAACCATTGGCTGGCGCGGGATGTTCCTGGTTGGTGCCTTGCCTGCGCTGATCGCCTTCTGGGCCCGGCGTCACCTGCCCGAATCGCCGCGCTGGCTGGCGTCCAAACGGCGGGGTAGCGAAGCCATCGTGGCGCTGAAGAAACTCGGTGCGACCGACGACGTGATCGCCGACGTACTGCGCACCCCCGATGAGGCGGGTCCGGCCAAACAGACCACCATGGGCGCCAACCTGTCCGAACTGTTCTCGCGGCGCTGGCTGAAGAGCAACGTACTGGCCTGGACCCTGTGGATCAGCGTCAACTTTGCCTACATGGGCGTACTGTTGTGGCTGCCGAGCATCCTGGTCGACGTCTACAAGTTCTCGATCGCCAAGAGCCTGACGATGACACTGATCACCAACCTGGTCGGCTTCAGCGGTCGCCTGTTCGGCGTCTATCTGATCGACAAGATCGGCAGAAAGCCGCTGATCATCTACACCTACATCATGACGGCAGTGTTCTGCATCGCGATCGGCAATCTGGAAAACCCGACCTACCTGCTGGTGCTGACGGCGGCCTTCTTCTTCTTTGCCGACCAAAGCTCCGTGGGCGTCGTGGCCTACATCCCGGAACTCTTCCCGACCCGTCTGCGCGTTCTTGGCAGCGCCTGGGCCGCAGCGGCAGGGCGGATTGGCTCGGCCCTCTCGCCGATCATGGCCGGCGCCTTCATGAAGTACAACCAGTACTCGACGGTCTGGCTGATCTTCGCCGCGATCTATCTCATCGGCGTGGTCGTCGTCTGGAGCATTGGCCCGGAAACCAAGGGACGCTCACTCGACGAAGTGCACGGAGAAGCCTAAACCATTCATCCCCCGCACCCGGCGCGGGCGCGGGGGAAACACCACCAGGAGGCAAACATGTTACTCATCACCAATGGCCGCATCGTCACCATGGACGCGGAAAGGCGCGTCATCCGTCACGGTGCCGTACTGATCGAAGGCAACCGCATCAAGGACATCGGCCAGAACGCCGATCTTCTGGCGCGCTACCCGGACGTAGAACGGCTCGACGCCGAAGACAACACCGTCATGCCCGGCCTGATCAACACCCATACGCACCTCTTCCAGTCCCTGTTCCGTGGCCTGGGCGACGATCTCTCGCTCACCGACTGGATCACCAAATGCATTTACCCGCTATCGACCCAGCTCATGCGCCGCGAATCGAAGATTGGTGCGCTGCTCAATGAACTGGAAATGATCAAGACCGGCACAACCACCTTCAACGACAGCCACTACATCAACATCGACAAGCACTGCCACGACGCCATCGCCGAAGCGACGGAAGAGATCGGCATGCGCGGAATCATCGGGCGGGCAGCGGTCAATAACGCCCCGGTTCCGGAAGTCTTCCACGAAACACCGGACGTGGCCGTCCGCGAATGCGAACGGGTGATCAAGGCCTTCCACGGCAGCGCCAACGGCCGGATCACCGTGCGCGTCGAACCGATGTCCGAAGCGCTGACAACGCGCGACATGGTGCAGGCCATCCGCGCGGTATCCCGCGAATACAAGGTTGGCATGAACATGCACGCGGCGGAAACGATCACGCGGGTCGAAAACATGCGGCGCAAGTACGGATTCTCGACCATCGAGTACCTGTACGACGCCGGTGTTCTGGGGCCGGACGTACTGCTGGGTCACTGCATCTGGATCAGTCGCAAGGAAATCGAAATCCTGCGCGTCACCGATACCAAGGTGGCACACAACTCGGTCTCCAACCAATACCTGGCGGATGGCGTGGCACCGATTCCGGAACTGATCCGGGCGGGCGTCACCGTTGGCCTCGGCCCGGACGGTGCGGCGAGCAACAACAACCAGGACATGTTCCAGGCGATGAAACTGGCGGTGCTCATGCAGAAGGCCAACCGCCTTGATCCGGAATCACTGACGGCGGAAAAGGCGCTGGAAATGGCGACCATCGACGGCGCGAAAGCGCTGAACATGGAGAAGGAAATCGGCTCACTGGAAGTGGGCAAGAAGGCCGACCTGATCATCGTCTCGAACCAGGTGCCGGAAATGCGTCCGACGCTGGCCTTTGTTTCCAACCTGGTCTACGCCGCTTCGGGAGCGCTGGTCGATACGGTCATCATTGACGGTCGCATCGTCATGCACAAGCGCGAAGTGCTGACCATCGACGAAGAGAAGCTGCTGTCCGAAATCGATGGGACGGTGATGAAGATGGTTCGCGACAGCGGTTGTGAGGCCGTGCTGCACCGCAGCAAGTGGAAATATCAGTAGGCAGGTAGCAGAACGCACAAGGGCGCTGTTTCTACAGCGCCCTTGTGCGTTGGAGCAGGGGGGCAGGAGCTACAGCGAGAAGCGGTTTGCCCCTTTCAGCAGGTCTCTGGCGCGTCCCTGCAGCTGTTCGAGTGCAGCGACGGTTTCCTGTACCTGGACATCGGACGATTGTGTCTTGATGCTGATCTTTTCGGCAGATTCGGCGATTCCGGAAACGGCAGCAGATTGCTCGCGGGTTGCCTCGGCGATTTGGGCCATGCTGCTGACGGCGATGTCCATATTGCTGCGCATGGCGTTGATCTGATCGACGGCACGAGCCGTGCTTTCCACGCTGTCCTGGACGGTGACTCGGGTTTTCTCGATGTGCAGGCGGGCCTTTTCGGTATCCTCGCCGACTGCCGCAATCATCCCGCTGATCTCCACGGTGGCCTGTCCGGTACGCTCGGCCAGTTTGCGCACTTCGTCGGCAACCACGGCGAAGCCGCGTCCCTGCTCGCCAGCACGGGCCGCTTCAATCGCGGCATTGAGTGCCAGCAGATTGGTCTGATCGGCAATTTCCTTGATGACTCCGACGATGCTGCTGATTTCGTTGGAGCGCCGTGCCATGTCGCTCATGGTGTCGCCCACGCCGCTCATCGCACCCTGTACACGGCCGGTTTCCTCGGCAGCCCGCCGGACGGCAGCAGCGCTTTCGGAGGACAACTGACTGGTCTTTTCGATGGTTTCCCGCGCGCCCTCGCTGTTGTTGGCAATGTGATTGATGCTGATGGTGAGTTCTTCGATGGTGGCGACGTTGCCGACGATGATCTCGCTCATTTCATGGGTGTCGCGGCTGATCTGGTCGGTGTTTTTCTTCAGGCGGGTCACACCGTCTCCAACCTGCTGTGCCTCGTCGCGCAGTTGCAGTATCAGTTGCCGGAGATTTTCCATGGCCACGGCCAGACGCCCGACGGCGCTGTCCGGATCGGCCTGCGGCAGGGCGACGGCGAGATTGCCGGCCGCGAGTTCGCTCAGGGCATGTTCGAGCTTGTCCGGCCGACATCCGAGCATGACCCGTGTCATCCGTTGTGCGAACCAGATCAGCAGTGCGACGCAGATTGCTGCAGCAATCATCAGGCCGACGAACAGGTGATGGGCCTGGGTCAGTGCCTTGGATGCAACAGCAACCTCTGCCTGCGTGCGCGCTTCCATGAGGACGAAGAATTCGTCGATCGGCTTCATGATCTGCGCTTTGTACGTGTGGTAATCCTTGCCATGCACGAGACTGCTGGCCAGCTTCTGATCAGGATCGCCGACCTTGGTGTAGCCGCCGGCGCCGTCGTCAAACCTGCCCTTGACCGCGTTCATCGCCCGGACTTCCAGATTGACGAGGCCATTGGATTTGCCTTCGGCCTCTTTCAGCTTGCCGAATTCCGCGTCGGTGAATCCGGCCTGCTTCATCAGGTCATTGAGGGCGACGCGCTGGCTGGAATCCGGCCGCGGCTTGCTCTGGCTGTCGGTCACGAAATCCCAGTAGATGCGGTGATAGCTCTCCGGTCGGGCGATCTTGCCGTTGCGGATATCCAGAACGGCCAGGTATTGACGTTCGTACTCGGGATCGCCGGTCATGACGTAGGTGCGTACCAGACGGGTCAGATCGTCGGAGCTTTGCCGCAGCTCGGAGGCCAGTTGGAACGACTTGACCTGGCGCTGGTGAATGGCTTCCATGTGTTGCGAAGCAGCATTCAGACTGCTGAATTCGTAAGTCAAGGCCGCCAGCAGGAGGGCTACAACAACGGACAGGATTTTGACGGTCAGACGAATCTGGTTGATGCCCATAACGATCTCCATTGCGATACATGAACGTTGATACGCCGAATTTGGCAATGCGTTGCCCGGAATCATAACACTCGCAATGAGCGATGGTGCAATTTTGAAACAGCGCAAACAGCAGGAATGAGTCGCTTGTCCCTCGATCTTGCAGGTATCTTGCAGGTATCATGGTGCCAGTTTTCCGGGAGAAGGAGCCATGCGTCTGCTGCTTGTCGAAGATGATCCGATGATTGGAGCCGGTGTGCAAAGCGGGCTGCGGCAGGAGGGGCACACGGTGGATTGGGTGCGTGACGGCAAGGCGGCCGAACTGGCACTCGCCAGCGGGGTGCATGAAATGCTGCTGCTTGATCTGGGTTTGCCGCATAAATCCGGACTGGAATTGCTGTCCGGCCTGCGTCGCCAGGGGCTTGACCTGCCGGTGCTGGTGATCACGGCACGCGATTCGGTGGCCGACCGGGTCAAAGGGCTGGACGCCGGCGCTGACGATTACCTGGTCAAACCTTTTGACCTCGACGAGCTTTCCGCCCGTATCCGGGCACTGATGCGGCGGCGTGCCGGACGTGCCTCGCCACGTATCGAACACGGCCCGTTGACACTTGATCCGGCAACGCATCAGGTCACGCTCAATGGCGATCCGCTCGCGCTTTCGGCGCGCGAATTCGCCCTGCTGCATGCGCTGCTCGAACAACCCGGTGTGCCGCTTTCCCGCGCGCAACTGGAAGAGCGGCTCTACGGCTGGAACGAGGAGGTCGAGAGCAACACCGTTGAGGTCTACATCCATGCCCTGCGTCGCAAGCTTGGTGCCGAATGGATTCGCAACGTGCGCGGTGTCGGCTACCGGATCCCTGAACTGCCGTGAGTCTGCAATGAAATCGATCCGTCGCAACCTGTTGCTGGCCCTGCTCGGCGCCATGTGCATGGCGATGCTGGTCGGTGGGCTGGCGACCTACCGGGTAGCGCATCAGGAGGCCGGGGCGTTGTTTGATTACCACCTGCGGCAACTGGCCCTCTCGGTACGCGACCAGCGTTTTCAGGAACCAGAGGAAGCCCTGGCCAGCGATGAAAACCTCGATTACGTGATCCGCGTCTGGGACCTGAGCGGGCTGACCATGTACTACTCGCGCCCGCACGCGGTGTTGCCGGAGTTGACGCAACTTGGCTATTCGCTGGCCGAGACCGACGAAGGCAAGTGGCGGATGTTCGCCATCCAGCATCACGGCATGACCATCGCCGTGGCACAACCGATGCGTGTACGCAACCGCCTGGCCGCCGACGCGGCCTGGCGCACGCTGAAACCTTTTTTCATCCTGCTGCCGGTACTGGGCGGGCTGGTCTGGGTGCTGGTCGGGCTGGGGCTGCGGCCGCTGAATAGCCTTGCCGCCTCGCTGCAGAAACGTTCGCACGATTCGCTGGAAGCGCTGGCCGACACCGGCGTGCCGGAAGAACTGCGGCCGCTGGTTGCCGCCCTTAACGACCTGCTGGCGCGGCTCAAGGGCGCATTTGACGCGCAACGCGATTTTGTCGCCGACGCCGCGCACGAACTGCGCACCCCGCTGACCGCGCTGCAATTGCAGGCGCAACTGGTCGAGCGTGCGTGCAGCGACGAGACGCGGCAGCAGGCGCTGGATGACCTGAAACAGGGGCTGCTGCGTACCGCACATACCGTGCAACAACTGCTGACACTGGCGCGGCAGGAGCCGGGGGCGGGGGCGACAAACCCGGTTGGTCGGCTTGAACTGGCCGTGCTGGCGCGCGAAGCGGTGATCGAGCACGCGAAACTGGCCGAGGCGCGGGGCATCGACCTGGGGCTGGCCGAAGCCGATGCGGCCGCCGTGGTATCGGGCGACGCCGACGGACTGCGCATCCTGCTCGCCAACCTGCTGACCAACGCCCTGCGCTACACGCCGTGCGGTGGCCGGATTGATGTTGCCTGCCGGATGCTGGATGGCCAGCCGCTGCTGGAAGTCACCGACAGCGGGCCGGGCATCCCGCCGGACGAGCGCGAACGGGTCTTCGATCGCTTCTACCGGCGCAGCAATGAAAGCGAAACCGGCAGTGGCCTGGGCCTGGCCATCGTCCGCGCCATCGCCCAGCGCCATCAGGCCACGGTCAGCCTGCTCGACGCCCCCGGTGGGGGTTTGCTGGTGCGCGTGACCTTTTTGAGGGAAGGGGGAAGGGAGAAGGGGGAAG
>CAYMYD010000068.1:0-10367 GCA_964394535.1 uncultured Propionivibrio sp.
CTGAAATTCGTCCCTGAGCAGTTACCTTTTCGCAACGCTTTTCTCCCTTCCGGCCATTTTTCACCCTGTTTTTCTCCACTTCGTCCGTGCAAAGCGGGACAATACGTGCCTCCCGGCCGCTGGCCGAAACTTTGAAGCTGTCCTTATCGCAAAATCAGGATCATTCAGCAGAGCCTGCCCGCTGGCAGTGCGTAGCCATCTGCTGCAACGGTGCACCACTCCGGCCAGTCAAGGCCCTTCTGCGCCGTTCTCCCGAATCCGAACAACAGGAACCCCATGAGTCACACAACTTCTGTCGACACGTCAGGTCGACGTGCATTGGCGCTTGCTGCGCTGGGCGTGGTTTTTGGCGACATCGGCACCAGTCCGCTGTATTCGCTGAAGGAAGTCTTTGGCAGCGCACACCACCCCGTACCGATCAGCCCCGATAACGTGCTCGGCATCCTTTCGCTGGTTTTCTGGGTGCTGATGTCCGTGGTCAGCGGCAAGTACGTCTCCTTCATCATGCGCGCCGACAATCGTGGCGAGGGCGGCATCATGGCGCTGATGGCGCTGGCCCTGCGCCATTGTCAGGAAGGGCCGAAACGGGCAGCCGTCATCATGCTCGGGCTGATCGGCGCGGCACTTTTCTACGGCGACGGAGTGATCACGCCGGCGGTTTCGGTGCTCTCCGCAGTCGAAGGGCTGGAAATCATCACCCCGGCCTTCAAGCCTTTCATCATTCCTCTGGCGCTGGTGATCCTGGTTTTTCTGTTTCTCATCCAGCACCACGGCACGGCGCGTGTCGGCAAGCTGTTCGGGCCGGTGATGCTGCTGTGGTTCGCCACCCTGGCCGTCCTCGGCATCAACAGCATCGTCGGCAATCCCGACGTGCTGCGAGCGCTGAATCCGGGCTGGGCGGTCGCCTTTTTCATGAACAACCCGCTGGTCGGCTTTTTTTCGCTCGGAGGGATCGTGCTGGTGCTGACCGGTGGCGAGGCGCTTTACGCCGACATGGGGCACTTCGGACGACCGCCAATCCGCTCGGCCTGGTTTACCGTCGTCCTGCCCGCCCTGCTGCTCAATTATTTCGGCCAGGGGGCGCTGCTGCTTGCCAACCCGGCGGCCGTCGAAAATCCCTTTTACCTGCTCGCCCCGGCCTGGGCGCTTTATCCGCTGGTGGCGCTGGCCACCATGGCAACCGTCATCGCTTCGCAATCGGTGATCTCCGGCGCGTTCTCGCTGACGTTACAGGCCATGCAGCTTGGTTATTCACCACGCTTCGATGTGCGCCATACCTCGGCCAGCCAGATGGGGCAAATCTACGTCCCGGCAATCAATTGGCTCTTGCTGGTTTCCGTCGTCGCGCTGGTGATCGGCTTCGGTTCGTCGAGCAACCTGGCGGCGGCCTACGGCATCGCCGTCACCGGCACCATGCTGATTACCAATCTCCTGGCCTTCATCGTGGCACGGCACGAATGGCGCTGGAAGCTCTGGCAACTCATTCCCTGTGTACTGCCTTTCGTGATCATCGACCTCGCGTTCTTTTCAGCCAATTCAACGAAAATTGTCGATGGCGGCTGGTTCCCGCTGGCTTTCGGCCTGCTGATCTTTACCGGCCTCTCCACCTGGAAACGCGGCCGTCAGGTTTTGCACGAAAAGCTCGATCAGGATTCGATCCTGCTCGCGCCCTTCATCACCAGTCTGGCGCTGGGCGGGACGACGCGCGTACCGGGTACGGCGGTCTTTCTGACCGGCCGCCCGGAGAGCGTGCCGCACGCCCTGCTGCACAGTCTCAAGCATTACAAGGTGCTGCACGAGCGCATGGTGATCGTTACGGTGCGAGTGTTCGATGTCCCCTGGGTGCCGGAAATCGACCGGGTCGAGGTCAAGAATCTGGGCGAGAGTTTCTGGCAGATCACCGTGCAGTACGGCTTCAAGGATGACCCGGATCTGCCGACAGCCCTGGCGCTCTGTGCACCGCTCGGGCTGGAGTTCAGCATGATGGATACCACCTTCTTCCTCGGGCGGGAAACACTGATTCCGCGTTCCGGCAAGGAAATGGCACGTTGGCGTGCGTTCCTCTTTGCCACCATGTTCCGTAACGCCACCAGCCTGACGGCCTTTTTCAGGATTCCCTCGAATCGTGTCGTCGAACTGGGGTCGCAGGTAGTGCTGTGAGAGGGAAGGGGAAAGGGAGAAGGGGGAAGGGTGTGCCTTGCCTGTTTTTTGCGGCTTGCGCCTGACAAAAACGCCATTTGTTTCCGCAGTACACCCTTGCCAACAGACGGTTTTACCCTTCTCCCTTCCCGCTCAAGCCGAGGCGGAGGAAATGCCGCTGCTGTTCATTTTCATCACCAGATTTTCCAGTTCGTCCGGGGTGGCCGGGCGTGAGAACAGGTAGCCCTGGCCACAACTGCAGTCGTAGTCCTTCAGCCACTGTGCCTGCACCGGTTCTTCGACCCCTTCGGCGACGGTCCAGATATCAAGCGATTTGGCGATGGTGGTGACGGCCTTGATGACGGCCTGTGTCTTCGGGTTGTTGGGAACGCCGTCAATGAAGGATTTGTCGATCTTGATGCAGTCAATCGGCAATTGGTGAATATAGTTCAGCGAGGAATAGCCGGTGCCGAAGTCGTCAATGGCGATACGGAAACCATGCTGCTTGAGCTGGCCGAATTTGCACAATGCTTCGCTAACGTTTTCCAGCATGACCGATTCGGTGAATTCGAGCAGCAGGTGCTGCGGTGCGACGCGGTGCTGGCGTGTCATTTCCAGCAGGTTTTCGACGAAATCCGGAAGCTCGAAGTGTTTGACGGAAATGTTGATCGAGACGTAATCAAGCAGGTTGGTCTGCTGCCATTTCTGCATCTGCTTGAGCGTCATTTCAAAAAGGAATTTGCTCAGGTCGACGATCAGGTCGCTGGCTTCGGCCACCGGAATGAATTCGCCGGGCGAGACCATGCCGCGACGCGGGTTTTTCCAGCGTGCCAGCGCCTCTGCGCCGACGATGTGCATGTCGGACAGACGGACGATCGGCTGATAGGCGAGGAAGAAGTGTTTTTTTGTGGCCAGCAGGCCGCGCCGCATTTCGCTGTCGAGTTGTACCTGTTCCTGCAGCGCCTTGTTCATGTCCTCGTCGAAAACCAGGAAACGGTTGAGGCCATGGCGCTTCGCAGCGTACATCGCGGTATCCGCACTGCGTATCAGGCTGACGGCATCGTCGCCGTGTTCGGGGTAGATCGCCACGCCGATACTGGCACCGATGCTCAGGAAGTGCCCGCCGATGATCATCGGCCGACTGGCCAGCTGTTGCAGGAGATCGTCGGCAAAGCTGCTGATTCTTTCCGATCGTGCTTCAATCGAGGTGCTGGCATCAAGCTCGGTCACCAGCACGGTGAATTCGTCCCCCCCCATGCGCGCCATCAGGTCGTGGCAGGGGAAAATGGCTTTCAGCAGCACGGAAACCTGTTGCAATACCAGATCGCCGATTTCGTGCCCCAGCGAGTCGTTGATGTTCTTGAAGTCCTTCAGATCCATGAAAATCAGCGCGAAGGAACCCTGGCTTTCCTCGTTTTCGACGATCAGATTCTCGATGCACTCCATGAACATGCGCCGGTTGGGCAGGTCGGTCAGCAGATCGACATAGGCCAGTCGGTGCAGTTCGTTTTCCAGATTTTTCCGGCTGGTGATGTCGGACATGACCAGCAGCAGATTCTGGTGCGGCGGGGTGTCGGGATCGTTGTCGTGGTCGGTGATCACTTCCAGCTGGAAGTCGACGAAGATGTCTGCCTGGCCCGGCCGCCGGATGGCGATGTCACGTCCGGGAGGGGGAGAGATTTCGGCCTGTGCCCAGTCAAATCCGGCCAGCAACTGTTGCGGGTCAAGGCCGAGCAGTTCGGCAAAGCGGGAGATACTGATGCCCAGGAGCTCGTCGGGGTGGTAACCGCTCAAGCGGGCGGCGGCCTCATTGACGAAAACCACGTGCATTTCGGTATCAAACAGCAGGAAAGCCTCCTGCGTCTGTTCGATGATGCGTGACAGCCGTGTCAACTGGTGGGTCTGTTCGTGCAGTGAAGAGGCCATGGTATTGATCGCCTCACCCACGTAATCCATTTCGCTGAATCCGGTTTTCGCCACCCGTGCGTGGAAATTGCCGCCGGCCAGCTGGTCCGTTGTCTGCGAGATGGCGCTCAGCTTGCTGCGGAAGCGGTTCGACGCATGGCGGAAGAGCATCAGGGTGAGCGCGATGGAAACCACCAGAAGGAACACCAGGCTCCACTTGAAGCCTTCGGCGACCTTGCGATACTCCTCCTGCGAATAGCCAATGGTGATGGCGCTCCAGCTGTTATCTCCGAAGAGGATCGGACGGCTGTACAGGAACATGTCATGATCCATGTCCTGGAAGCGGGTATTGAAAAAGTCCGTATGCCGCTTTTCGAAATGCCCGTTGTGAGCTTCGCCCAACAATTGCTGGTCGAGATGAAACTGCCTGG
Organism: uncultured Propionivibrio sp.; assembly: GCA_964394535.1. Taxonomy (GTDB): domain Bacteria; phylum Pseudomonadota; class Gammaproteobacteria; order Burkholderiales; family Rhodocyclaceae; genus Propionivibrio. The sequence goes on from CAYMYD010000068.1 coordinate 4,476, forward strand.
GAGACAGCGCCCAGCGATTGCTGGTGATCAGCAACTGCTCGCCATCAGGCTTGCTGAAGGCGATGAAATGGATGCTCGACGTATTCTTCAAAACGCCCCGGCAGTATTCGATGACATCGCTCATGTTGTTCTGGTAGAGGTTGTCATAAACAGCGCTGAGCGTGCTGGCGGACAGGCTTTTCCCCTGTTCGGCGGCCAGCATGGTGGCCGTGCGCTGGAAGCCCGGCATCACCACGACGAAGAGCATCAGGGAAACGCCCAGCAGCGCAACAAGCACGCGAATCAGCAAATGGGTGAACAGACTCCTGCTCCTGGGTGCATCAGGCGCGTTGGCGGGGGGTGTGGGAGTTAACATGCTTTTCGTCATTGCCGCATGTCTCAACGAAAGGTCTTTTTGGCGCGCAGGCGTTGATATTCATCATACAGCGCCTTGACCGCCAGGAGTTCCGATTTGTTGTGCAGCACGATGGATTCTGCCTGCATGGCGCTGAATACCTTGTGCCCTTCTTCATCATTGGTGAAGGTGGTCAGGGTCTTGATGAACGACTGGTGATGGTCCGGCTTGGTGCGCCGTGCGGCGCCAACCAGCATCAGCATTGGCTCGGAGGTTTCAATGATGGTCAGGACATCGTCGATCTGTGGATTGAGCGCCTGGGCTTCCTTGTACTCGTATTCACAGACCACGGAGGCATCGTATTTGCCGAAAAATACGTCAGTGATGGCTGAGCTGGCGTAGCGACCGATCTGCATTTCCGAGAAGAAATCTTTTGCCTCGGGAAAGTTGTTGCGTAACAGGGAAATGCTCAGGAAAGCTTCGCCGACGCCGCCACGTCGTCCCAGGATCAGTCGTCTGCCAGCCAGGTCAAAAATATGTCTGGCCCCGATATCCTTGCGTACGATCAGCAGCAGGCGCTGTTTTTCGCTGCTGTGTTTGAAACGCACGGCAAAAATCTGCTCATCGAGTTCATCGTAAACTTGGGCGACTTCGTAGGCAGAGGTCACCAGAACATTGGCCTTGCCGTTTCTGAAGGTGCTGAGTGTCTGCTCGGAGGTGTCATAAACCTTGAGCTGCAGATCGATGCCGCTTTGGCGCAGCTTGCGTGACAGCAGCTTGCCGAAGGAGATTTCTGCCTCGGCCTTGGAGATGGCGCCGATGCCCAACTGGCTGGCTGCCCCGTAGTAAACGGATAGCCCCGGGGCTGCCGGGTTGGCCAACAGCCCCTTGCATAACAGCAGTAAAACAAAAAAAAGTGATGCACAACGCATTGATTCTGGCTCCTGACCGGGACAGCCTTCATTCTGGTCTGATCGCCCACGGCCATGTACTTGTAAAAAGGCTAGCAGCGTGATGTTAATCTTGTTCTACAGGATATTCAAATGAGGGTACTTCAGGACAGTTGCATGAGAGGGGTGCGTGCACGGCGAAGGATGCTCAGGCACAGACATTCGATGCTAGGGAAGTTTCCGGGGAAACGGACGCTTACGGAGTGGCAGCGCGGATGGCTGTCAGGGTTCTGTCAGTGGCACCACGATGGGCCTGACTGAATTCGAGGGCAGCCTGACGCATGGCCTGGAGCGCAGGGCGGTCGTCCAGCAAGCGGGCCAATTCCTTGGCTGCCGCGTCAGCATCAGCAACACGCCGTGCCGCGCCACAGGTGAGTGCGTCCTCACTGGCCTGGGCAAAATTGTAGGTGTGTGGGCCGAGCAGTACCGGGCAGCCGCAGGCGGCGGCTTCGATCAGGTTCTGTCCGCCAAAGGGCAGCAGGGTCCCGCCGATCAGGGCCACATCGGCGGCGGCGAAATAGGCGGGCATCTCGCCCATGCTGTCACCCAGCCAAACCTGCGTTTCCGGGTCGGGCAGGGCTTCACTGCGGCGGCGAACGCGCCATTGCCGCGCCTCGATGAGGGCCGCCACTTCGCCGAAACGCTGTGGGTGGCGTGGCACCAGCAGCAACAGGATTTCAGGGCGGTTCAGTCGGGCGAAGGCGTCAAGAATCAGCACCTCCTCGCCTTCGCGGGTGCTGGCGGCCAGCCAGACCGGGCGTGCTCCCAGCGCCTGTCGCCAGCTTCTGCCCAGCGCCAGTTTCTCGGGAGGCGGGGTGACATCGAACTTGAGGTTGCCGGAAATCCGGGGGGCTCGTGCGCCAATCTGTGCCAGTCGTGCCGCATCGGCAGGGGTTTGTGCGACAACCGCCGCCAGTGCGGTGACGGCCGGACGGATCAGCGGTAGAAAACGCTGGTAGCCGCGCAGCGAGCGCTCGGACAGGCGGGCATTCACCAGCATCATGGGAATGCCCCGATGGCTGGCGGCGGCAATCAGGTTTGGCCATAACTCGGTTTCCATCAACAGGCCAAGCCGGGGCTGGAAATGCGTGAAGAAACGCTGGCAGGCTGCGGGCAGGTCGTAAGGCAGATAGGCCTGCATCAGGCGCGGCCCGTATTTGGCGATCAGTTCGGCACCAACGGCCCGGCCGGTCGGCGTCATGTGCGTCATCAGCAGCTGGTGATCCGGGTATTCGGCGAGCAAGGCCTTGAGCAAAGGCTCTGCCGCCCGCGTTTCACCGACCGAGACGAGGTGAATCCAAAGAAGGGAAGGGGGAAGGGGGAAGGGGGAAGGGGGCGTCGAGGGCATGCAACTGCCCTGGCTTTCTTCAAGCCCTGTTTTGGCACAAGGTATTTCCGCGGCTCCGGGTTTTTCCTTTCCCTCATAAATCCCATACCGCTCGCCCAGATGCTGCAGATATTCCGGTTGTTTGCGCGCGCGCCAGAGCAGGCGCAGCCAGACCAGCGGCTGTGCCAGATAAAAACACAGGGTATAAAGAAATCGACTCATGGCACGGGAATCTGGCGGGCGACATTCAGCACTTGGGCGACCGTTGGCGACTGGCCGACACCGCCCAGATTACGGGCGAAGCCGGGGCCATGAACGCCGGTTAGTGCCGGGTCGGTGGCGATGTAGAGGGCGATGGTCGGCGTGTCGAGCGCGGTGGCCAAGTGCACCAGGCCGGTATCCACACCGACGACCAGCCGGGCGCGACCCAGCAGGGCGGCCAGTTCGTGCAGGTCGAGCGGGGGCGCGGCGATGGCGGCGGTGGCTTCGGCCAGTCGTGTCGCGCGCTGGCGTTCAACGGCGTTACCGGCAGGGAAGATCGGGGTCAGTCCTTGCTGGCGAAATTCCTGCGCGAGCGCAATCCAGCGGGATTCGTCCCATAACTTGTCATCCCGGCTGGTCGCGGTCAGCAGGACGACATAGGGCGTTTCATCCAGCCAGGGAAACGACTTTGCCGGGGCGCGGATGCCGTAATCCAGCGGCAGATCGACGGGATAGTCGAAGGCTGCCGCTGCCAGCCAGCGGTTACGCTCGACCGCGTGGGCATTGGGCGGGATGAGAAAGTGACGGTCGTAAAAGCGGGCGGCCAGCGCTTCGCGGGCGACTTCGGCGGTATAGCCGGAGCGGACGCCGCGCGCCATGCGGGTGATCAGCGCGCTTTTGACCAGCCCTTGGGTGTCGAGGATGGCGTCGTAGTTTTCCTGTTGCAGACGTCGCCGGAAAGCGGCCATTTCCCCCCAGGTCGAAGTTCGGCCCAACGCTTTGCGCCAGCGCCGCAGCGCAACCGGGATGACGTTACGGACGGCCGGGTGCAGGCGCGGAATCCCGGCAAAGCCCTCCTCGACGCACCAGTCGATCTGTGCTTCCGGAAAAGCCCGGTGCAAATCGCTGGCGACCGGCAGGTTGTGCACGACATCACCAAGCGACGAGGTTTTGACCAACAGGATACGCATCAGGGAGGATAGAATGAGGGCTGGCAGGAAAGGCCGCATTTTATAGGAAGAGTGGCAGTCTCACAGCTTTATCAGGAAAGGATCGACGTGATACTTGTGACAGGTGGTGCCGGTTTTATCGGCGCAAATTTCATTCTCGACTGGTTGAGTGCAAGCGACGAGCCAGTATTGAATCTCGACAAACTGACCTATGCCGGTAATTTGGAGAACCTCGCGGCACTGCTGGGTGACCCGCGTTATGCCTTCGTTCAGGGCGATATCGGCGACCAGGCCCTGGTCGACCGCCTGCTGGCACAGCATCGGCCACGCGCCATCGTCAATTTTGCCGCGGAAAGCCACGTGGACCGCTCGATTCACGGCCCCGGTGAGTTCATCCAGACGAATATTGTCGGCACCTTCAGCCTGCTTGAAAGCGTGCGTGCCTATTACGCGACGCTGGATGACGCCGGACGGGCCGCTTTCCGTTTCCTGCACGTTTCGACCGACGAGGTTTACGGCTCGCTGGAAAAAGACGCGCCGGCTTTTTCCGAGACCAACCGTTACGAGCCGAACAGCCCCTATTCGGCGTCCAAGGCGGCGTCCGACCATCTGGTTCGCGCCTATCACCACACCTATGGTTTGCCGGTCGTCACCACCAACTGCTCGAACAATTACGGCCCCTGGCAGTTTCCGGAAAAGCTGATCCCCTTGATGATCGCCAACGCGCTGGCAGGCAAACCCCTGCCGATCTACGGTGACGGCCAGCAGATTCGCGACTGGCTCTACGTGAGTGATCACTGCGTGGCCATCCGGCGTGTACTTGAGGCCGGTCGGCTGGGTGAAACCTATAACATCGGTGGCTGGAATGAAAAACCGAACCTCGACATCGTCCACGCCATCTGCGATCTGCTCGGTGAACTCCGTCCGCGCGCCGATGGCAAGTCCTATCGCGAACAGATTACCTATGTCACCGACCGCCCGGGTCACGACCGTCGCTACGCCATCGACGCGACCAAGATTGAGCGCGAACTCGGCTGGCGACCGGCAGAAACCTTTGAAACCGGCATCCGCAAGACGATCCAGTGGTATCTCGATCACGCCCAGTGGGTGGCCAACGTGCAGTCTGGTGCTTACCGGGAATGGGTCGAGAAAAATTATGAAGGGCGGGACGCGTGAGGATCCTGCTTTTTGGCAAGGGAGGGCAACTGGGCTGGGAATTGCAGCGCAGTCTGGCTCCCCTCGGTGAACTGGTCGCGCTTGATTTTGATCACTGTGGCGAGCTGTGCGCCGACTTCACCAATCTGCCGGGACTTGCCGAAACGGTACGCCGTGTGGCACCGCAGATCATCGTCAATGCCGCCGCCCATACGGCGGTGGACAAGGCCGAAAGCGAGCCGGATCTGGCGCGCACGATCAATGCCCTGGCCCCCGCAGTGCTGGCGGAAGAAGCACAAAAGCTCGGTGCCTGGCTGGTGCATTATTCGACCGATTATGTGTTCGATGGCAGCGGTACTCGTCCCTGGCGTGAGGACGACGCCACGGCCCCGCTCAACGTCTATGGCCGCACCAAGCGCGAAGGCGAGGCGGCGGTGGCACGTTGCCCCCGACATCTGATTTTCCGTACCAGCTGGGTTTATGCCGCACGCGGTGCCAACTTCGCCAAAACCATGCTGCGCCTCGCGCAGGAGCGCGAACAGTTGAAGGTGATTGACGATCAGATCGGCGCGCCCACCGGCGCCGAACTGCTGGCCGACGTGACCGCGCACGCGCTGCGTTGCGTCGCTCACCAGCCGGAACTGGCCGGCCTGTACCATCTGGTCGCTGCCGGGGAGACCAGCTGGCACGGCTTCGCCCGCTTCGTCATCGCCCAGGCACAGCGCCAGGGGGTGCCGCTACGCACCCGTCCGGACGCGATTGAAGCCATTCCGACCAGCGCCTGGCCGACCCCGGCGCAACGTCCGCACAATTCGCGGCTCGATACCGGCAAGCTGCGCCAGGCCTTCGATTTATGCCTGCCGGCTTGGGAAACCGGGGTTGAGCGGATGCTCTCTGAAATTCTTGCAAAGGAACAACGATGAAACGTAAAGGCATCATCCTCGCCGGCGGTTCCGGCACCCGGCTTTATCCGGC
>CAYMYD010000069.1:0-10331 GCA_964394535.1 uncultured Propionivibrio sp.
TCGGCGAGATCACCGGACGGCCGGTCGGAGAACGGCTGGCAGCGAGCATCACGGCACATCTGCTGGCCGCGCAGAAGGGCGCGTCCATCCTGCGTGTGCACGATGTGGCTGCGATGCGCGATGCGCTTGCCGTCTGGGAAGCTTTGAAGGTTTAATATTTCCACCACCGTTCTAGCGGAGGCAGATGCCATGAGTCTCAAGATTGCCATTACCCAGATCAACGCCACGGTTGGCGATCTTGCCGGTAACGCGGCAAAAATTCTTGATTTTGCTCGACGTGCAAGCGCACAAGGCGCGGATCTTCTGCTGACGCCGGAACTGGCGCTATGCGGTCATTCGCCGGAAGACTTGCTGCTGCGTGAGGATTTTCATGCTGCCTGCGCTCAGGAGCTCGCTGCGCTGACGGCAGCCCTGCCGGAAATCGACGTCCTGATTGGGCATCCCTTGCGACAGGACGGGCGCTGTTTCAATGCGGCGGGCCTGCTTCGTGCCGGACGCTGCGTGGCAACTTTCCGCAAGCAATCGCTTTCTCAGGATGAGCTGCGTTATTTTGTGCCGGGTGACACGCCGGATGAGCTGAATATTCGTGGTGTCCGATGTGTCGTTGCCATCGGTGCCGATGCTGCCTCTCCCGCGCTTCGTGCCGACTTGCGACTGGTGCTCGATGCCTCACCGTTCCAACTGGGCCGACAGCGCCACAAGGCTGGCGGCTCGCCGATGGTGCTGGCCAACTTGGTCGGCGGGCAGGATGAAATGGTTTTTGAGGGAGCTTCTTTCGCGCAGGATGGTGAGGGCAGGGTGTGTTGCCGTCTGCCTGCGTTCGAGGAAGCGTTGGAAATCGTCGATTTTTCCGCAGGTCGCTTGCAGGACGGAACGCTGGCACCGGCGTTGAGTGTCGAAGCTGGCGTCTATCAGGCGCTGGTGCTCGGCGTGCGTGACTATTGCGGAAAAAACGGCTTTCCTGGTGTCTTGCTCGGCATGTCGGGCGGCATCGATTCGGCGCTGACGCTCTGTGTGGCCGTCGATGCCTTAGGCGCGGAGCGGGTGCGCACGGTGATGATGCCGTCGCCCTACACAGCGCAGATCAGCCTCGATGATTCCCGTGAAATGGTACAAGGGTTGGGCGTGCATTACACGGAAATGCCGATTGAAGCGGCGATGCAGACCTTTGCCGCGATGCTGGCCCCGGAATTCGCCGGTCTGCCCGCTGATACCACCGAAGAAAACCTGCAAGCACGCATCCGCGGCATGATCCTGATGGCGCTATCGAACAAATCCGGCGCACTGGTACTGACCACCGGCAACAAATCGGAAACGGCGGTCGGCTATTGCACGCTCTACGGCGATATGGCCGGTGGCCTGGCCGTGCTCAAGGATGTCCCCAAGACGCTGGTTTATCGTCTGTCGCGCTGGCGCAACACGGTCTCCCCGGCCATCCCCGAGCGCATCATCACACGCGCGCCTTCCGCCGAACTGAAACCGGGACAGACCGATCAGGACAGCCTGCCGCCTTACGAAGTGCTCGACGCGATTGTCGAGGCCTACATGGAAAACGACATCAGCGCACGCGAGATCATCGCCCGGGGCTATGCCGAAGCGGATGTGCGCCGGGTTGTGCACCTGCTCCGGCTGAGCGAATACAAGCGTCGGCAGGCCGCAATCGGCATCCGTATCACCGCACGCGACTTTGGAAAAAATTGGCGTTATCCGATCACCAATCGTTACCGCGACACATTCTGATTCTGATACGATTCTGACTTTCCAACGGAGGATGCAAAATGAAAAAGATCGAAGCCATCATCAAACCGTTCAAACTCGACGAAGTGCGCGAAGCCTTGTCCGAAGTTGGCGTTTCCGGCCTGACCGTCACCGAAGTCAAGGGCTTCGGGCGTCAGAAAGGCCACACCGAGCTGTACCGTGGTGCTGAATACGTTGTCGACTTCCTGCCCAAGGTGAAGATCGAACTGGTCGTGGCCGACAGCGGCGTCGATGCCGCCATTGAGTCCATCGTCAAGGCCGCGCGTACCGGCAAGATTGGCGACGGCAAGATTTTCGTCAGCAATATCGAACAGGTCGTGCGTATCCGTACCGGAGAAACCGGCGAAGGCGCGATCTGACGGGTGTGATGCGCTCAGTCTGTGTTTTCTGTGGCGCATCGTCCGGTCACGACCCGGCCTACGCGCTGGCCGCTCGGCGTTTTGGCGAAGTGCTGGCACAGCGCGGCATCGAACTGGTCTGGGGCGCAGGCAACGTCGGCCTGATGGGTGTTCTGGCCGACGCTGTCCTCTCACACGGAGGACGGGCTGTCGGCGTGATTCCTGACTTCATGGTCGAACGCGAACTGGCGCACACGGCGGCCAGTGAAATCCTGATTGTTGATTCCATGCACGCGCGCAAGGCCGCCATGGCCGAGCGCGCCGATGCTTTTGTGGCTTTGCCCGGCGGTTTTGGCACTCTCGACGAACTGTTCGAAATCCTGACCTGGGCGCAACTGCACATCCATAGCAAGCCGATCGGCCTTCTGAACGTGCAGGGCTTTTTTGATCCCCTGCTGGCGATGGTGCGGCACATGTCCCGTGAGGGTTTCATCACCGCCCGTCACCTTGCCCTGCTGCATGAGGATGTGCATGCGGATAGCCTGCTTGACGCCATGCGCCGTTACCAGCCTGAAGCAGGTGACTGGGTCCGGCAGAAAATCGGTTAAGCGCTGTTCCGTGGCGCTGGCCTGAATCGCGCTTGAAATGCATGGCGCCTTTGTCAGCCTTGGCCGCTTTTCGGCTACAATCTTGCTTTCCCGCTACAGAAGCTCACCATGACCAAATACGTTTTCGTTACCGGCGGTGTGGTGTCCTCGCTTGGCAAGGGCATTGCGGCTGCGTCTCTGGGTGCGATTCTTGAATCGCGCGGTATAAAAATCACGCATATCAAACTGGATCCCTACATCAATGTGGATCCCGGAACGATGAGTCCGTTCCAGCACGGTGAGGTGTTCGTCACCGAGGATGGGGCGGAAACCGATCTGGATCTGGGGCATTACGAGCGCTTCACCAGCGCCAAAATGAGCCGTCGCAACAACTTCACCACCGGCCAGATTTATGAGTCGGTGATCAAGAAGGAGCGGCGCGGCGAGTATCTGGGCAAGACGGTGCAGGTCATCCCGCACATCACCGACGAAATCAAGAACCACATCCGGCTGGGAGCCGAAGGGGCTGATGTAGCCATCGTCGAGGTCGGCGGGACGGTCGGCGACATCGAATCATTGCCGTTTCTGGAGGCCATCCGGCAGATGGGCTTGCAGGAAGGGCGCGGCAACGCCTGTTACATCCACCTGACGCTGCTGCCCTATATCCCGACGGCAGGCGAACTGAAAACCAAGCCGACACAGCATTCGGTCAAGGAACTGCGCGAAATCGGTATTCAGCCCGACGTATTGCTGTGCCGCGCCGACCGTCACGTTCCGGAAGAAGAAAAAGCCAAGATCGGCCTCTTTTGCAACGTGCAGCGCGAAGCGGTGATCGAGTGTCTGGATGCTGATTCGATCTACAAGATTCCTGCCCAGTTGCACGATCAGATGCTCGACGAGATCGTCTGTCACAAGCTGGGGATTCTGGCCCGGGCAGCGGATCTCACGGTGTGGAAGAACATCGTGCATGCGCTGAAAAACCCGGAGCATCAGGTCGATATCGCCTTTGTCGGCAAATATGTTGACCTGACCGAATCCTACAAGTCGCTGTCCGAAGCGATGGTGCATGCCGGGATTGCCACGCACAGCAAGGCGCGGATTCATTTCATCGACTCCGAGGAAATCGAGCGCGACGGCTGCGCGGTGCTGGAGAAGATGGATGCCGTGTTGGTGCCGGGCGGTTTCGGGCGGCGCGGGACGGAAGGCAAGATCGCCGCCATCCGTTTTGCCCGTGAGAATCGTCTGCCATATCTGGGCATCTGTCTGGGCATGCAACTGGCAGTGGTCGAATACGCCCGCCATGTGGCCGGGATGGAAGGGGCGCATAGTACCGAATTCGATCAGGCGACGCCTTATCCGGTGATCGGCCTGATTACCGAGTGGCAGGATGCCTCCGGCAAGCTCGAAAAGCGTGGCGAGGATTCCGATCTGGGAGGCACCATGCGCCTTGGCGGGCAGCGCTGCCAACTGGGGGAAGGGACGCTGGCGCGGGAAATTTACGGCCAGGCAGAGATCATCGAACGTCATCGTCACCGTTACGAAGTCAACAATCGTCTGCTTTCCGAACTTGAGGCCAAAGGGCTGGTCGTCGCCGGACGCGCACCCGGTACGGATTTGTGCGAAATGGTCGAGTTGCCGAAGGACGTGCATCCGTGGTTTGTCGGTTGCCAGTTTCACCCGGAGTTCACCTCGACACCGCGGCACGGACACCCCTTGTTTACCGCTTTCCTCCGGGCAGCGATTGATTGTCGGGGCAAAAAATGAAACTCTGCGGTTTTGAAGTCGGGCCGCATCAGCCGTTGTTTCTGATCGCCGGGCCGTGTACCGCCGAATCGCTCGAATTGTGTCTGGAAGTGGCCGGGCAGATGCAGGAAATCTGCGCCCGGCTGAAACTTCCCTACATTTTCAAGGCCTCTTACGACAAGGCCAATCGCAGCTCCGGCAAATCGCCGCGCGGGCCGGGGCGTGATGCGGGGCTGAAAATCCTTGACGAAGTGCGTCGCCAGATCGGCGTGCCGGTGCTGACCGACGTGCATGATGAAGCCGATGTCGCTGCGGTTGCTGCGGTGGTCGATGTTCTGCAAACGCCGGCTTTTCTTTGTCGGCAGACCGATTTCATCCACGCTGTGGCTGCTTGCGGCAAGCCGGTCAACATCAAGAAAGGGCAGTTTCTGGCCCCTGGTGACATGAAGCATGTCGTTGACAAGGCGCACGAGGCCAACGGCGGGGCTGATACGCTGATGGTCTGCGAGCGCGGGGCGTCCTTCGGTTACAACAATCTGGTGTCGGACATGCGTTCGCTGGCGATCCTGCGCGAGACGGGTTGCCCGGTGGTGTTTGACGCCACCCATTCCGTCCAGTTGCCGGGCGGGCAGGGTACGGTTTCCGGTGGGCAGCGCGAGTTCGTGCCGGTGTTGGCGCGTGCGGCAGTGGCTGTCGGCATCGCCGGCCTGTTCATGGAAACCCATCCGCGCCCCGAACAAGCCTTCTCCGACGGCCCGAACAGTTGGCCGCTGGCGCAGATGGAAGACCTGCTCAAGACACTGGTGGCGCTGGATCGACTGGTGAAGTCTTGAGTGAATCCTTGACTCCACCTTTCACCTTTCACTTTTCACCGTTCCACCTTTTACTTCAGAGGAAAAGCCATGAGTTCAGTTGTCGATGTCGTTGCCCGTGAGATTCTCGATTCGCGGGGGAATCCCACCGTCGAATGCGACGTCCTGCTCGAATCGGGCGTCATGGGGCGGGCTGCGGTGCCTTCAGGGGCTTCCACCGGGGCGCGCGAGGCTATCGAATTGCGCGATGGTGATGAGACCCGCTACTTCGGCAAGGGCGTCAGCCAGGCCGTCGAGAATGTCAATACCGAAATCGCCGAGGCGATCATCGGGCTGGATGCGCAGGAGCAGGCGTTCATCGACCAGACGCTGATCCACCTTGACGGGACGGAAAACAAATCACGACTGGGTGCCAATGCCATGCTCGCCGTTTCAATGGCTGTCGCCAAGGCCGCTGCCGAAGAATCCGGCCTGCCGCTGTATCGCTATTTCGGCGGTTCCGGGCCGATGCAGATGCCGGTGCCGATGATGAACATCATCAATGGCGGCGAACATGCCAACAACAGTCTGGACTTCCAGGAATTCATGATCCTGCCGGTCAGCCAGAGCTCTTTCCGCGAGGCCTTGCGCTGTGGTGCCGAAATTTTCCATTCGCTCAAAAAGCTGCTCGACAAAAAAGGTTATTCGACGGCCGTCGGCGATGAAGGCGGCTTTGCGCCCAATCTGCGCAGCCATGCCGAGGCGCTGCAACTGATTGTGCAGGCCATCGAGACAGCCGGTTATTTTCCCGGCGAGGATGTGCTGATCGGCCTGGATTGCGCGGCATCCGAGTTCTACAAGGACGGCAGCTATCAGCTTTCCGGCGAAGGGCTGCAACTGACCTCGACGCAGTTTGTTGACTATCTGGAAAATCTTGCCGAAAACTTCCCCATCGTCACCATCGAGGACGGCATGGCCGAAGACGACTGGGAAGGCTGGAAGCTGCTGACCGAGCGTCTGCGCGCCAAGGTACAACTGGTCGGCGACGACGTTTTTGTGACCAATACGCGCATCTTCAAGGAAGGTATCAAACAGGGCATTGCCAATTCGATCCTGATCAAGATCAACCAGATCGGCACCCTCTCCGAAACCTTTGCCGCCATCGAAATGGCCAAGCGTGCCGGTTATACGGCGGTTATTTCGCATCGTTCCGGCGAAACCGAGGACAGCACCATCGCCGACATCGCCGTCGGCATGAATGCCCTGCAGATCAAGACCGGCTCCCTCTCACGCTCCGACCGCATCGCCAAATACAACCAGTTGCTGCGCATCGAGGAAGATCTGGGCGATACCGCAGGCTATCCGGGCCGCGAAGCGTTTTACAGCATCCGCTGAGCGCGGCAGTCAAATGTGATCGATGAAAAGCGAAATGTGGGAGCCCGCATCTTCCACATTTCATTTTTCACATCACTTCTGAACCCATGCGCTGGCTCTCCTTCGCGCTGATCGCGCTACTCATTCTGCTACAGTATCCCCTGTGGATCGGCAAGGGCGGGTGGTTGCGGGTCTGGGATGTCGACCGGCAATTGCAGCAGCAAAAGGCGGCCAACCATCAACTCGAAGTGCGCAACGCTGGGCTGGACGCGGAAGTGCGTGATCTCAAACAGGGTTATGATGCGATTGAGGAGCGTGCGCGCTTCGATCTGGGCATGATCAAACAGGACGAGGTCTTCGTCCAGACACCGGAAATGCCGCCTGATGCCCGTTCGTCGGGCAAGGTTTCGGAAAAGGAGAGACCTTGAACCTAAAAACCTCAGTTGACCGCTCGTTTGTACTGGAAAAGCCTGATGAATGCTGAGTTTTTAGGTGTTTTGAACGCTCACCGAAAGGGTGAGTCCGCTACGTACCCGCAGGCGGCCCTGGCGCGGCGTCTGGCGTTGTTGCGGATCGGCGCAGGGAACGACCATGCTGCTTCGTCGCGCCTAGCCAGACACCGCGCCAGAACCCCCTGCGGGCACGTTCAACTGAGGTTTTCAGGTTGAAACAGCTTGCAAGCGCATTGTTGCTGTTTTTCCACCTGACGCTTGTCTGGGGGGTGGAAGGTCGCGTCCCGGTTTCTGCACCGGAGCTTGCCCAAGATGAAGTTGCGCTGATTGAAAAATCAAAAAACAAGCCGGTTAAAGTCGGGATCATCCCGAATATCTATCCCATGTCGGTCACACCGCCGGAGGCGCCCCGGTTTAATGGCATCACCGTCAACCTGCTGGAAAGCATTTCAAGAAAAACCGGGTTGAATATCGAGTTTGTACGTATTCCTGTCGAGAAGATGACACCGATCAGCTTTCTGCGCTCCGGTGCTGTCGAGGCCGTCGCAGGGACATTGAAAATTCCCCGTTTTGTTAACGATCCGGAGCTGGTTTTGTCGCGGCGTCTGTTTGATGCAACGGTCAGCTTTGTATCAAAAAAGGGAAAAGCGTTGCCTGGTGTCGGGGGCAAGGTGCTGACAATCGCCATCATGGAGAATTTTCAGGCCGGAAAGGATTATGTCGAGGCGCGCTTCGCCGATTATCGTTATATGAGTTTTAAAAATGCCGAGGATTGTTTTGATGCCGTCATGACAGGAAAGGCGGATTTTGCGGTAATCAATAAATACATCGCCACTTACCACTTGCAGAAACCCTATTATTCGGAAATTGGCGAGACACAGACCTACTCCATCAGTCAGGAAAGCTGCATAGCGGCCAGGAGAGGCTCCGAGGCGCTCATCTCGATTATGAACAAAGGCCTGGAAGGTGTTGAGGGAAAAGAGCTGTCCAATATCCTGATGGACTTTACCGTTGCCAATCCTTACCAGATGACCTGGCGCGATATTCTTTACCGATATCGTGTTTCAATGATAATAGTTGCAACTTTCTCGCTGCTTTTTTCCTATGTTCTGCTGAAGCTGATGTCGGCGATGAGTATCAAAAGGAACATGTATCGCGATCATTTGACCGGATTGCTTTCATCATTCGGCTTTGAAGCGGAAGTCGCCAATCTCCTGAAGAAAGGGGAAAGCAGGCTTTTTATCGTTGATTATGAAATCGTCAAGTTCAAGGAATATAATACGGCCTACGGCATGGATAATGGCGATGCCCTGTTGTGTCATGTTGCCGGGCTGATCAGGAACAACTTTTCCGGAAGTGATCGTAGCGCAAGGATTTATGCAGGTCATTTCGTGACACTGGTCGAGACGGATGATTTGTCCGTTGTAATCAACAAGATTAAAAATATCGGAAACCTTATCGATGCGCCGCTGCCTGATATTACCGTCACCATGAATTATGGCGTCTATCGTATCTGTGAGCGAAGTGTTCCGGTAAAGACCCTGATTGACCGGGCAATTTCGGCCAGGCAAAGCATCAGAGGGTTTTCGGATTCCTTCTACGCGATTTATGATGAAGAAATGCATCATAAATCCCTGGAAGATGCCGGCATAATTGCCTACATGAATACGGCAATAAAAAATGAAGAGTTTTATATTGTCTATCAGCCGAAATACGACACCTATACGGAAAGCTTGCGTGGTTGTGAGGCCTTGACCCGATGGAAAAGGCAGGATGGCACAATAATCATGCCGGGAAAATTCATCGACCTGTTCGAAAAGAATGGACAGATCATCAAGCTCGATTTTTATGTGCTTGAAAAAGTGTGTCAGTTTTTACGCCGTCTGATCGATTCCGGCATCGAACCGGTTACTGTTTCGGTCAACTTTTCCCGGATCAACCTCTATGACCAGAACTTTGTTCCCCGATTGGTCAGTATTGTGGATAAATATGAGCTGACACAAAGCCTGCTGGAAATCGAGTTGACCGAATCGGCCCTGATCACTGACAAGAAATATGTCCTTTCGTTTATCAACGAACTGCATGATTATGGCTTCAAACTGGCCCTTGACGACTTCGGCACCGGCTATTCCTCGCTGAACTCCCTGAAAGATCTGCCGATTGACGTGCTCAAACTGGACAGGGAGTTTATTGTCTATGATGAGGTGAAGGGACGGGGGCAGCAGATCATCAGGACGCTGCTGCAACTGACAGAAAGTCTGAATATCCAGTGTGTTGCCGAGGGGGTTGAAACCAAAGAGCAGCTTGAGTTTCTGCGTGACTGTGGCGGTTGTGATCTGGTGCAGGGTTATTATTTTTCAAAACCGCTGGATGAAAAAAGCTTTGTCGAGAAACTGAAGGCCGATCAGGGCACGCTGATCCCCTCTTGATTACGCAGAGGTGAGGATGTTTCTTTCTGCTTTCTGAATAGCAGCGTTTTTCAGGATGAATCGCTTTGCCCCGTGTCCGGCTAGAATTTGCAGATGTTTTCAGGGATATTGGGTAGAATGTCCCGGTCGTTTGAACCCGCCGCGAAATTGAATGTCTTGTTGACTCAATCAGGCAAGGCAACTTGGAGTCGTTTTTATGCGAATCAAGGAATCCAGCCGGATCATCACGATCTTTATCGTTATCCTGTCCTGCATCGGCTCGCTCTCCATGCTCCACTCCTACCGCTTGCTCGACGAGCAGCGGGGGATCAGTATCCGGCTGCTGCGGGCGGCAGAAGCCGTCGATAAGCTGATCGAAGGCAGCGATATCCTGACCAACGCCGTTCGCAGCTATGCGGCAACTGGCGAAAAGAAGTTCAACCCAGATTTTCCATTCCCGATGATTTCTAATGACTGCCATTAGGCTAAGCTATTGAAAGCAAGATGATTTAGGGAGTTTTTTTGTTGTGGATCGACGTTCTGTTTTTGTACGAGGTCTAGATGAGCTTTCAACTGCGCTTTACGGATCGGGAAATTACGCCGTGGGGAGGCATCAGTCTGATGCAGCGGATGCTGGAACATGTTGGGCTGGAGGCGGCGTTGAGGCAGTGCGGACTGCCGCTGCCGGGGAGCAATCGTGGCTATTCACCGATTCAACTGGTCACGCAATTTTTGCTCAACATCTGGTGCGGCGGTAACCGTTTCGAGCATGCGGAAGCCGTCAGGCATGACACGGTCTTGCAGCGACTCTTCGGTTTTGCGCGGATGGCCAACTTCAAAGCGCTGATCCGGTTTTTCAACAAATTCAATCAGGCCACCA
>CAYMYD010000070.1:0-10121 GCA_964394535.1 uncultured Propionivibrio sp.
CCAAAATGCTTGTAATCCAGGATCGGTTGCACGAATTCCCAGCAGGCATGCACCGCATCCGAGCGGGCGAAGAGCGTGGCATCGCCCTTGATCGCATCAAGCAACAGGCGCTGGTAGGCATCCAGCACATCGGCGTCTTCCATGTCCTGATAGTGGAAATCCATGCCGACTTCGCGACAGTCAAAACCGGCACCCGGATGTTTCAGGCCAAAATTGATCAAAATGCCCTCGTCCGGCTGAATACGGATGATGATTTTGTTTTCCGGGGCGATACCCGCAAAAACAGGGTGCGGCGTTTTTCTGAGGTAGAGGACGATTTCCGTCGCCCGTGTGGGCAGGCGTTTGCCGGTACGCAGGTAAAACGGCACTCCGTTCCAGCGCCAGTTATCGATGAACATTTTGAGCGCAAGATAGGTTTCGGTGCGGGAATCGGCAGCAACCCCCGGTTCTTCCCGGTAGCCGGGAAGATGCTTGTCACGGAGTTCCGAGGCGAGGTACTGGCCAAGCACCAGGTTTTCCCGCAGCGCCGTTTCGTCAAGCGGACGGAAACATTGCATGACCTTGACGGTTTCATCGCGCATACAGCGGGCATCGATGCGCGAGGGCGGCTCCATCGCCATGATCGCCAGCACTTGCAGCAGGTGGTTTTGCAGCATGTCGCGCACCGCGCCGGAGCCTTCGTAATAACCGCCGCGCCCTTCCACGCCAAGCGATTCTGCGGCGGTGATTTCAACGCGCTCGATGTAATTGCGGCTCCAGAGTGGCTCGAACATGGTGTTGGAGAAACGGAAAACCAGCAGGTTCTGCACTGTTTCCTTGCCCAGATAATGGTCAATGCGGTAAATCTGGTGTTCGGCAAAGGTGCCGTGCAGGGCGGCATCCAGCGCGAGCGCCGATTCGGTATCGTAACCGAAGGGCTTTTCGACGATCAGCCGTTTCCAGCCCTGGCTTTCATCGTTCATGCCGGCCTGGTGGAGCCTCTGTGCAATGGGGGCATACAGGCTGGGCGGCGTGGCCAGGTAATAGAGCACATTGCCGCCGGTCTGATGCTTTTCCGCCAGCAGGGCGAGGCGCGCCTTGAGCGCGTGAAAATCGGTTTCTTCCGCTGTATCGACCTTTTGGTAATAAACGTGGTGGCAAAAACCGTCCGGGGCGGCCTCCGGTGCGTCAAAACAGGCCGGTTTTTCCGTCAGGTTTTCACGCAGATGCCGAGCAAAGCTCTGATCATCGTAGGCGGTACGGCTGACACCGACAATGGCAAAGTCCTTGGGCAGCAGGCCGCGTACAAACAAGCCATAGAGGGCAGGAATGAGTTTCCGGTGGGTCAGGTCGCCAGAAGCGCCAAAAATAACCAGAAGGGTGTTGGTATTCATCAAAATAAAAATCTCCGATCAGAGGATCACTGTGACAAGGGGGTCAGCATCAAGGCTGAAAATCCGGCGCAGCTTGATGCTGTTTCTACAATACTAACCGAACGCCAACTCGGCGGGATTTTCAGGCTATCAAGGAGACGTTGACTCCCCCCAAGTAAGCGAGGGAAGAAAACCAGAGGCGTTGATTAAATCAGCGCTTCCTTATGTCCCCCATAAGCTTGAAAGTGGTGCCGCCCAAATGCCATCGCCCAGCGGCATGGTCTCGTCACCATCGTAGAGCAGAACACCCATTTTGAACTGGTCGCCGGCCAGATTAGAAAACTTCTTCAGCCCACGCAGATCGCTTTCCTTGACGGTCGCTGCCGCTTTGACCTCGACGCCGACCAACTGCCCGGCAGCATTTTCGATCACCACATCGACCTCGAATTTGTCGGCATCCCGGTAGTACAACAGTCGGTAGTTGCCATCAGCGCTTGTCGTGTGCTTGAGCAGTTCTCCAAACACAAAGGTTTCCAACACCTGGCCAAAGCGTGTTCGCTCCTGCAAAGCCTCATCAAGACCCAAATCAAGGAGCGTGGCCAGCAACCCGGCGTCGATGAACTGCAATTTGGGTGTCTTGACGACCCGGTTGAGTCGATTGCGCGCCCAGACTTCAACGCGTCTGAGCAGGTACATCTGCTCAAAAACGCCGATATAGCGAGAGGCTGTCTTGCCATCCAGGCCAAGCTGGGCACCCAGTTGGGCATAGTTGCACATTTGCCCGGCTGTTTGCGCCAGCGCACGCAGAAAGCGTGGCAACTGATCCAGTTTTTCGATACCTGCCACGTCCCGGACATCCCGCTGGATGATGGCGTCGATGTATTGCCGGGACCACGCCAAGCGCCGCTTGGCGTTGACTCGAGAAATGGCTTCCGGATACCCCCCGCGCAACACGCGCTCAAGCAGTTCACGTCCATAGGCGGACGTGCCTGGCAGGGGAATCTGCCCGGAGAACACCCGGTCAAGCCAGTTCACCGATTGCCTTTCGATTTCGCTCTGAGACAAGGGCAGGAGCAACAAGGTCTCCATCCGACCTGCCAAAGAGTCGGCCACCGTTGGCAAAGCCATCAAATTGGCCGAGCCGGTCAACAGGAAGCGTCCGGGGCGACGATCTTCATCGACACTTTTCTTGATCGCCAGCAGCAGTTGGGGCGCGCGCTGAATTTCATCAATCACCGCCCGGTCCAGGCTGCGTATCATGCCGACTGGATCGGCTCGCGCCGATAACAGCGTCAGTTCATCATCCAGAGTCAGGTAGCGCAGCCCATGCGCTGCCATTTGACGCACAAGCGTCGTCTTGCCCGACTGGCGTGGGCCGGACAACAGCACGACCGGCGTATCCATCAGGGCTTCGGTAATGTGCGGTTCAATCTGGCGCGGGTAAAGAGTGGGTGTATTCACGGCGTCATGATACCGTAAATTACGGAATCCAATAACGTAAAATACGGAAAGTATGTACGTAAACCACGGAAATAAAAATTCAACCTGAAAATCCGGTAATTGCAACAAATCCTGGCCATATCGTCGGCCAGCATCCTGATCTGCAACCCAAAGCCAACTGGCTATAATCCTCCTGCCAACCATCAAGTAAACAAAATGCGCCGCCTTCTGTCACAGACCATGCCCTTTTCCAGGATTTTCAACTGGTTGCGCGGCGAGCGTAAAACACCTTCCTTGCCGGAGGATCTCTGGCAGGCGACGCTGGCCGCCCTGCCCTTCATCAATGCCCTTGACGATGCCGACAAGCTGCACCTGAAAACACTGACCGAAAACTTTCTCGCACAAAAGGAATTCACCAGTGCAGGCGGGCTTGAGCTCACAGACGAAATCTGTGTGTCCATCGCCGTTCAGGGCTGCCTGCCGATTCTGAATCTGGGCCTGGAATGTTACCGGGACTGGGTCGGGATCATCGTTTATCCTGATGAATTCATCATCCCGCGCACGGAAATGGACGAATTCGGTGTCGTCCATGAATACGACGAACAGGCCTCCGGTGAAGCCTGGGAAGGCGGCCCCCTGCTGATTTCCTGGCAGGACGCACAGATGGCCGGGGAAGGCTATAACGTGGTCATTCACGAGTTCGCCCACAAGCTCGACATGCAGAACGGCGAGGTCGACGGCATTCCCCGGTTGCCAACAGACATGTCACGCGCCGAATGGAAAGCCGTCTTGATGACGGCTTACGAGGATTTCCGTGCGCTGGTGGACGAAGCCGAGGCCCACGGCGAGGAAACCCTGCTCGACCCCTACGCCGCCGAACACCCCGGCGAATTCTTCGCCGTGATGAGCGAGGTTTTCTTTGAGACGCCGGATATCCTGCAGGAGGAATACCCGACGCTTTACGCGCAGTTCAGCCGTTTTTACCGGCAGGACCCGGCAGCACGGCTCACACCACCTTGCCCGGATTCATCAGTCCACGTGGATCAAACGCCTGCTTGATGGTGCGCATCATCTGCATTTCCAGCGGACTCTTGTAGCGCAGGATTTCCTCGCGCTTCAACTGGCCGATGCCGTGTTCGGCGCTGATGCTGCCACCCAGCTGATGCACGATGTCATGCACCATTTCATTCACCTGGGGCTGGGCGGCGATGAAGGCCGCGTTTTCTCCGGCCTCGGGCTTGGACTGGTTGTAGTGCAGGTTGCCGTCGCCCACATGCCCGAAGGCGACGATGCGGATGCCGGGCCAGGCGTGTTGCAGCGCCGACCCCGCCCGTTCGAGAAATTCCGGGATGCGTGACACCGGCACCGAAATATCGTGCTTGATGCTGAACCCTTCGATCTTCTGTGCTTCGCTGATGCTCTCGCGCAGGTTCCACAGGCGCTTGGCCTGATCAACGCTCTGTGCCAGCACGGCGTCGCTGATCTCCCCGCTTTCCAGCGCCGGTTCAAGGAAGGTGGCCAGTGCGTCGCGCAAGGCTGCTTCTTCGCCAGAACCGGAAAGCTCGACCAGCAAATACCACGGACTCTTTTCCAGCGGCGCTTGCGCGCCAGGAATGTGCTTCAAAACCATGCCGAGGGAAATGTCGGAGACCAGCTCGCAGGCCGTCAGCATCGCCCCGAAAGCCGCCTGCAAACCATTCAGGAGACCGATGGCCGCCTGCGGCGAGGCAATCGCCAGCCAGGCCGTGGCAGTGCTTTGCGGCAGCGGAAAGAGCTTGACGACGGCCGCCGTGATGATGCCGAGCGTCCCTTCGGCTCCGATAAACAGTTGCTTGAGATCGTAGCCGGTATTGTCCTTGCGCAGGCCGCGCAGACCGTTCCACACCTCGCCATCGGGCAGCACCACCTCCAGCCCGAGCACCAGTTCACGGGCATTGCCGTAGCGCAGCACCTGCACGCCCCCGGCATTGGTCGACAGGTTGCCGCCAATCTGGCAGGAGCCTTCGGCGGCCAGCGACAGCGGGAACAGGCGATCGACCGCCAGCGCCGCCTCCTGAAGGTTCTGCAGCACGCAACCGGCTTCGACGGTGATGGTGTTGTTGGCTGCATCAACGGCCCGGACTTTATTGAGGCGCGAAAGGCTGATCAGTACGGTCTTGCCGCTTTTATCCGGGATGCTTGCCCCGCAGTGGCTGGTATTGCCGCCCTGCGGCAGCATCGCCACCCCGGCCGCTGAGCAGGCGCGCACGATGGCCGACACTTCCGCCGTCGTCCCCGGACGCACCACACAGCGCGCCGCCCCCCGATAACGCCCGCGCCAGTCGCCCAGATAGGGATGCATGGTTTCAGCGTCGGTGATGACATTTTGTGCGCCGACGATGGCGGCAAGGGTTTCAATCAGATTTTCAACAGACATGGAAAGCTCCTGGCAATTTCATGTTTCACGCTAAATTTCCGCATAAAGATCATGCTCATCGGCATCAACGACCCGGACTTGCAGGAAATCCCCCGGCTCGGCGTCGAAAAAGTCATTCACAAACACCAGCCCGTCGATCTCCGGCGCATCGGCGGAAGAACGGGCGATGATGCCTTCTTCATCGACTTCATCAACCAGCACGGTGATCTCGCGTCCGATCTTTTCGGCGAGTAATTCGGCGGAAATATCTTCCTGCACATCCATCAGACGGCGGCGGCGTTCTTCGCGCACCTCGATGGGAACCGCCGCCGCCAGCGCATTGGCTGCGGCCCCGTCGACCGGCGAGTAAGCAAAACAGCCGACCCGATCCAGCCGCGCTTCCTCGATGAATTCGAGCAACTCCTCGAATTCGGCCTCGGTTTCGCCGGGAAAGCCGGTAATGAAGGTACTGCGCAGGGTGAGATCGGGGCAGATGGCACGCCAAGCGCGAATGCGTTCCAGATTGTTTTCAGCGCTGGCCGGACGCTTCATCGCCTTGAGGATACGCGGGTTGGCGTGCTGGAAGGGGACATCGAGGTAAGGCAGGATCAGGCCCTCGGCCATCAGCGGCAGGATGTCGTCAATCGCCAGATAAGGATAGACATAATGCAGCCGCACCCAGATGCCCAGCTCGCCCAGCGCCGTGCACAATTCCTTGAGCCGGGTTTTCAGCGGTCGACCGCCGTGAAAGCCGGTGCGGTATTTGATATCCTGCCCGTAAGCGCCGGTATCCTGCGAAATCACCAAGAGCTCCTGCACCCCGGCAGCAGCCAGATTTTCGGCTTCCTGCAAGACTTCGCCGATCGGTCGGCTGACCAGCGGGCCGCGCAGCGCGGGGATGATGCAGAAGCTGCAATGATGATTGCAGCCTTCGGAAATTTTCAGATAGGCGTAATGCGGCGGCGTCAGGCGAATCCCTTGCGGCGGCACCAGACTGATGAAGGGATCGTGTGCCGGCGGCAAATGCGCATGCACATGCTGCAACACTTCATCAGCGGCATGCGGGCCGGTGATCGCCAGCACCTTCGGATGATTCTCGCGAACCAGCGCCTCACGCTTGCCCAGACAGCCGGTGACAATCACCTTGCCGTTCTCGGCCAGAGCCTCGCCAATGGCTTCCAGCGACTCTTCAACCGCCGCATCGATAAAGCCGCAGGTATTGACGATCACCAGATCGGCGTCCTGGTACGTCGGCGAGATAACATAGCCTTCAGCACGCAGGCGGCTCACGATCTGCTCGGAATCAACCAGCGCCTTCGGACAACCAAGGGACACCAGCCCGATACGGGGTTCAGTCATGGAAAATGGCTCAAATGAGAAGGGCTGAAGTATACCGCCAGTTCGGTGGCACAAGCTGAGGCGTTTTCCGTGGCAGGAGGAGCAACCGTCATCTTTCGCACGATTACGCGCTATGCTGATCGCCCCTGCAAGCTATATTGGCTACGGCTTCGCCCATGACAATCCGCAAGCACTTCCTGACCCTGCTGTTCGCCATACTCTGCCCGGTCGTGGCCCAGGCCGGCGACACAACGGAAACCCACATCGCCGTCAGCGGTTCGCTGCCGGTGCTGCTGACTGTTCCGCACGATGGCGAATGGCTGCCCGATACCCTTCCCATCCGCACAAAAGGCGTAATGGTCCGCGACCTCAATACGCGCCGCCTGGCAGAAGCGCTTGCCGCAAGACTCGAAGAACAAACCGGAAAACGCCCCTATCTGCTCATCGCCTGCCTGAGCCGCAAGGTGCTGGACGTCAACCGCAGCCCTGCCGAAGCCACTGAAGCCGCAGAAGCCTTGCCAGCCTATCGTGCCTACCATGCGCAACTTGCGCAATTCGTCGCCGACATCCGGCAGCGCTTCCCCCAGGGTGGCTTGCTGCTGGACATTCACGGTCAGGGGCACGAAGCCGGAATGATCTTTCGCGGCACGCAGGCCGGGCTGACAACGCAGGCACTGATCGAACGGCATGGGCCGCAGGCCATTCAGGGGCGCACCAGTCTGTCAGGACAACTGGCCGCACGCGGCTACCGGGTCAGCCCTCCCATCGATGCCCCTTCGCTACACGAAAGCCGCTATGCCGGAGGCTATACCGTGATGAGCTACGGGAGCCACCGGCCAGACGGTATCGACGCCATACAGCTCGAATTCGGCCGTGACCTCCGCAGCAGCCCGCGCCTGCCTCAGGATCTCGCCGCATCGCTCATCGCTTTCCTGCACGACTACGGCTTCATGGAAGTCTATCCGGCAAAGCCGTAAGCCGATTGCCCCATCCTGTTGTTTGCTCCACAAATGCAAAAGCCCACCAGATGGTGGGCTTCATTGCTGCCCCGGCACATACCGGGAGAGATGATTCAGTAAATCAGTGTTCGGCGCGCAGACTGGCGGCGAAAGCAGCTTCCGTGCAGGCCGGGAACTGGAACTGGCTGAAGGCACGATGGATCTCGTCCTCATTGAGCCCGGTGCTGGCATCCTGGAAGCGGATACCCAGCGGACGACCATTCGAAGCCAGTGTGGCGAAAGCAAAACGCCACCGTTGTGCTTCGGCCAGACGCTCGCGCAGTTCGCGTTCGTTGCTGATGGCCACGCCAGCTTGTTTCAGCGAATCCAGGAATTCGTCGAAGGATTCATTCATCAGACTGCCCATTTTCTTCTCCATCAAGGTTCAGTGAATAGCTCACCATGAGCCGACTAACGCGCGCTCTGTCATCCGGTTGACACAGAGTCATGGTTTTTACTTTTTTGCTGCCCTGGGGAATTACAATAGCGGCCAACCATGACTCGTCCTCCCTTCCTGGAACTCCTCTCCCCGGCGAAAAACGCCGATTTTGGCATCGAAGCCATCAACCACGGGGCAGACGCCGTGTATATCGGCGGGCCGGATTTCGGCGCACGCGCCGGGGCAGGCAATTCGCTCGCCGATATCGAGCGCCTTGTTCGCCATGCGCACCGCTTCGACGCCCGCGTACTGCTGGCGCTGAACACCATTCTCCGTGACGATGAGCTGGAAGGCGCCAGGCAACTGGTCTGGCAGGCTTTCGAGGCCGGGGTCGATGCGCTGATCGTGCAGGACATGGGCCTTCTGGAGCTCGATCTGCCACCGATCGAATTGCACGCCAGCACGCAATGCAATATCCGCACGCCGCAGAAGGCGAAATTTCTTGAAGATGTCGGTTTTTCGCAGATGGTGCTGGCTCGTGAACTCTCGCTGGCACAAATCCGCGCCATCGCCGAAGCCACGACTTCGGCCACGCTGGAATTTTTTGTGCATGGTGCGCTGTGTGTCAGCTACAGCGGCCAGTGCTACCTGAGCCACGCGCAGACCGGGCGCAGCGCCAATCGCGGCGATTGCTCACAGGCCTGCCGCCTGCCCTGGTCGCTGGCCGAGCAGAACGGGCAGGTTCTGGCCCGGGACAAACACCTGCTGTCGCTCAAGGACAACAACCAGAGCGCCAACCTCGCCGCGCTGATCGATGCCGGTGTCCGTTCGTTCAAGATCGAGGGGCGACTCAAGGATCTTTCCTACGTAAAGAACATCACCGCCCATTACCGGCAGCAACTTGATGCGCTGATCGCGGCTTCGGATGGTCGCTTGCAAAGCCGCTCGGCCGGGCGTTGCCACTTCCTGTTCACCCCGCAGCCGGAAAAAACCTTCAACCGGGGCGCGACCGATTACTTTGTCAACGAACGCCAGGAGGATATCAGCGCTTTCGATTCACCCAAATTTGTCGGCGAACCGGTGGGGCAGGTATCGCGGCTGATCCATCGGCAACTGGACGTTGCCACCACGCTGACGCTGAACAACGGCGATGGGCTGACTTATTTCACCCCGACGGGCGAACTCACCGGCCTGCGCGTCAATCTGGCCGAACCGGTACCCGGTGGCTTTCGCCTCTCGCCTAGCCTCAGCGATGGTCGACTCCCCGCCGGATTACAGCCCGGCACCCGGCTATATCGCAATCACGACCAGATTTTCGAGCGCCTGCTGGAGAAAAAATCCGCCGAACGGCGCATTCCGCTATCGCTGCGCCTGACGCAAACGAGCGATGGCTTTGCGCTGCATCTCAAGGACGGGCGCGGCACATCGGCCAGCGCGCAAATCGTCCATGCCCGGGAAGTCGCCCAGAACGCCGAGCGCGCCCTGGCCACCCTGCGTGACAATCTCACGCGTCTGGGCAACACGATCTATGCCGCCGACACACTGGAGCTTGAACTGGATGCACCGTGGTTCATCCCGGCCTCGGCACTCAACACCCTGCGCCGCGAGGCCATCGAGGCGCTGGAAACGCAACGGGAAGCCCGGCGGCAACGCCCTGCCCGCCGCCCGGCCGTCATGCCGCCCGTCCCTTACCCGGAAGCGACGCTGAACTATCTGGGCAATGTTTTCAATCGCCAGGCGCGGGCCTTTTACGAAAAACACGGCGTCCGCCTCATCGAACCCGCGTACGAATGCCAGCAGGAACCCGGCGAAGTATCGCTGATGATCACCAGGCACTGCCTGCGCTACAGTTTTCAGCTTTGCCCGAAACAGGTCAAGGGTATCCGTCCCGAACCGCTGATCCTGATGAATGGCAAGGAAAAACTGGAGCTGCGCTTCGACTGCAAGGCCTGCGAAATGCACGTTGTCGGCAAGCTGAAAACGCTCAGTAATGCGGCGGGATCTCGTCGCGCAGGCTGAACGGCTTTTCTGCCGCCGCCGTGTCGGTGCTGGCCTGCAACTGGCCATAGAGGTGACGCAGTTGTGCCTGCAACAGGTCAATCTGCGCCTGTTGCCGGAAAACCGTGCGATTGAGCTCCTCGGCCATGTCTTCGACCAGGCAGAGCTTGATTTCCAGTTCAGTGATTCGCTCGTCGTTCATGGCATAATTTGCTCGTCGT
>CAYMYD010000071.1:0-10109 GCA_964394535.1 uncultured Propionivibrio sp.
GCTACCGTTTTTTCAGCTACGGCGATGCCATGCTGCTTGAAAGGGAAAGGTGAAGCTTGACACCACCCCGAACGATGAAATTCAGACGGGTTTTGTCAGAAACCGGCGAAGCCACCTGACTTTCACTAACCACTAAGCACCAGCCACCAACCACTGCTTTTTCACACTAAAAATGCACTTTGAACTTCTTGCTACCGACAAAAACGCCCGTCTTGGCCGCCTGACGCTGGCCCATGGTGTTGTCGAAACGCCTGTCTTCATGCCGGTCGGCACCTACGGTACGGTCAAGGCGATGACGCCACGTGATCTGGCCGAAATCGGCGCACCGATCTGTCTGGGCAATACCTTTCACCTGTGGCTGCGACCGGGGCTGGAGGTGATCGCGGTGCATGGCGGTCTGCATCGCTTCATGGGCTGGGACAAGCCGATTCTTACCGATTCCGGCGGCTTTCAGGTTTTTTCGCTCGGTGCCTTGCGCAAGATCAGCGAGGAGGGCGTCAGGTTTTCCTCGCCGGTCAATGGCGACAAGCTGTTCCTGACCCCCGAGGAATCGATGCGCATCCAGCACACGTTGAATTCCGACGTCGTGATGATCTTCGACGAATGCACCCCCTATCCGGCCAGCCACGACGAGGCGGCCAGTTCAATGCGCCTTTCGTTGCGTTGGGCGCAACGTTCGCGCGACGAGCACCAGCGTCTGGAAAATAGCAATGCCCTGTTCGGTATCGTCCAGGGCGGCATGTATGAGGACTTGCGCAGCGAATCGCTGGAAGTGCTGGGTGAAATCGGTTTTGACGGCTTTGCCATCGGCGGCCTGTCGGTTGGTGAGCCGAAGGAAGAAATGGCGCGTGTTCTTGCGCATACCGCGCCGCGCCTGCCGGTGCACAAGCCGCGTTACCTGATGGGCGTCGGTACGCCGGAAGACTTGGTGCATGGCGTACAGACCGGTATCGACATGTTCGACTGCGTGATGCCGACACGCAACGCCCGCAACGGCCATTTATTCACACGCTACGGCGATATCCGCATCAAGAACGCGCAATACCGCGACGATCTTTCTCCGCTCGACGCCTCCTGCACCTGTTATACCTGCCGAAATTTCACGCGCGCCTATCTGCATCATCTGCACCGGGTCGGTGAAATTCTTGGTGCCCAACTCAACACCATTCACAACCTGCACTACTATCAATGCCTGATGCGTGAATTGCGTGCGGCCATTGTCAGTGGAACCCTGACAGAAACTGTCACTCGTTTTCATGCCGAACGCCGTAGTCAGGAGTGATACAATACCAGGTCTTTTTTTATCTCACTTTCCCCAGGAGACTACCGTGCTGATCAGTTCCGCCCATGCCCAAGCAGCTGCTGCCCCTTCCGGCGGTGGTTACGAGCAGATTTTCATCATGATCGCCATGTTTGCCGTGCTCTATTTCATCATGATCCGGCCACAGCAGAAAAAGGCCAAGGAGCACAAGGCGCTGGTCGAAGCCCTCGCCAAGGGTGATGAAGTTATCACTTCCAGCGGTATTGCCGGGCGTATCGCCAAGGTGACCGACGATTTCGTCACCGTCACCATCGCCGAAAATGTTGATATCCAGATGCAGAAAGTCGCTGTTGCTGTTGTCTTGCCCAAAGGCACCTTGAAAAATCAGTAAGAAGAAAGACATCAGAGGGGCCGGGATAATGAACCGGCTCCTTTTGCCTTCTTCTTGCCAACTTCTTCTGATAGTCCCCCATGAATCGTTATCCGGTTTGGAAGTACGTCATCATCGTACTGGCCCTGGTGTTTGGTTTCATCTACACCCTGCCCAATTTCTTCGGTGAATCACCGGCTGTTCAGGTCTCCAGCGGTAAAGCCACGCTCAAGGTCGATCTCAAGACACTCGAACGCGCCGAAACCACGCTCAAAGCGGCGGGCATTGAAAACAACGGGATTTTCCTGGATGTGAATGGTGTCAAGGTGCGTCTTGCTGACACCGACACTCAGCTCAAGGCCAAGGACATCCTCGAAAAGCAGTTCAATCCTGACGCCAGCGACCCGCAGTACGTCGTGGCCCTCAACCTGCTTTCCAGTTCGCCCCAATGGCTGACCAATCTGCATGCCCTGCCGATGTATCTGGGGCTGGATTTGCGCGGTGGTGTGCACTTCCTGTTGCAGGTCGACATGAAGGGTGCGCTGACCAAACGCCTGGATTCAACCGCTGCCGATCTGCGCAGCCTGATGCGTGACAAGAACATTCGCCACGGCGGCATCAACCGCGAAGGCGAGCGCATCGTCATCCGCTTCCGCGACGAAGAGACACGTAGCAAGGCGCGTGACGTCCTGCTGAGCAATCAGCCCGAACTGCAACTCGCTGAGCAGGGCGATGGCTCTGATCTGCGCATCAGCGCCACGCTCAAACCGACGGCCCTGAAAAAAATCCAGGAAATCGCCATCAAGCAGAACATGGGCACCCTGCACAACCGGATCAACGAACTCGGTGTTGCCGAGCCGGTAATCACCCAGCAAGGCGCGGATCGTATCGTCGTCCAATTGCCGGGGGTGCAGGATACGGCCAAGGCCAAGGACATTCTCGGTCGCACCGCGACGCTGGAAATCCGCATGGTCGACGATACGCCGGGTTCGCTTGAAGCCGCGATGGGCGGACAGGTGCCGTTTGGTACCGAGCTCTACGTCGAACGGGGTGGTCATCCCTTGCTGGTCAAGAAACAGGTTGTGCTCACCGGTGATCGTCTGACCGACGCGCAGGCCGGTTTTGACAACCAGACGCAGGAACCGGCGGTGCACCTCAGCCTTGACTCAGCCGGAGCGCGTATTTTCCGCGAAATCACCCGCGAAAACATCGGCAAGCGCATGGCCATCCTGCTGGTCGAAAAAGGCAAGGGGGAAGTCGTCACGGCGCCGGTTATCCGTACCGAAATCGGCGGTGGGCGCGTACAGATTTCCGGGCGCATGAGCACCATGGAAGCCAACGATACAGCGCTTCTGCTGCGTGCCGGTTCACTTGCCGCGCCGATGGAAATCATCGAGGAACGCACCATCGGCCCGAGCCTGGGTGCGGAAAACATCAGCAAGGGTTTTCACTCGACACTGTGGGGCCTGGCCGCGATTTCCGCCTTCATGATCATGTATTACGTGGTGTTCGGCCTGATTTCGGTGATCGCCCTTTCCTCGAACCTGCTGTTCCTGATTGCCTTGCTTTCGCTGCTGCAAGCCACGCTGACCCTGCCCGGCATTGCCGCCATGGCGCTGACCCTGGGCATGGCCATCGACTCCAACGTGCTGATCAACGAACGTATCCGTGACGAACTACGCCATGGCGTACCGCCACAGATGGCGATTGCCGCCGGTTACGAACAGGCCTTCCGCACCATTGTCGACAGTAACGTGACGACGATGATCGTTGGTCTGGCCCTGCTGATTTTCGGCTCCGGGCCGGTACGCGGCTTTGCCGTGGTGCACTGTCTGGGCATCCTGACCTCGGCGTTTTCGGCGGTCGTCGTTTCCCGCGCGCTGGTCAACCTGCTCTTCGGCAGTCGGCGCAAACTCGAATCGCTGCCCATCGGCCAGGTCTGGAAGCCGGACGCACCGGTCATCTCGATTGCCACCAAGCTGGAAAGATAGGAGAAACACAGCATGGAATTTTTCCGCATCCAAAAAGACATCCCCTTCATGCGCCATGCGCTGGTGTTCAACGTCATCTCGTTTGTCACCTTCGCCCTGGCCGTCTTTTTCCTGATCAGCCGTGGTTTGCATCTTTCGGTCGAATTTACCGGTGGCACCCTGGTCGAAGTGAGCTACACCCAGGCGGCCAATCTGGAGAAGATTCGTGAAGGTCTGGGCAAGGCGGGTTACAACGACATCGTCGTGCAGAATTTTGGTTCCAGCCAGGACGTGATGATCCGCATGCCGCTCAAGGAAGAGCAGAACTCGGCCAAGATCGGCGAAGCGGTGATGGGCGTGCTCGACGTTGAAGCGCCGGGAGCCACGCTGCGCCGTGTCGAATTCGTCGGCCCGCAGGTTGGCAAGGAACTCGCCGAAAACGGGGCGCTGGCCCTGTTGATGGTCATTTTCGGCATTGTGGTTTATCTGGCCTTCCGCTTTGAATGGCGCTTTTCGGTCGCCGCAATCGTCGCCAACCTGCACGACGTGGTGATCATTCTGGGCTTCTTTGCCTTCTTCCAGTGGGAATTCTCGCTGCCGGTCCTGGCGGCGATCCTGGCCGTGCTCGGCTATTCGGTCAACGAATCGGTCATCGTCTTTGACCGGGTGCGCGAAACCTTCCGCAAGGTGCGCGGCCTCTCCACACCGCAAGCGCTCGACCACGGCATCACCAGCACCATCAGCCGCACCATCATCACCCACGGCAGCACGCAGGTCATGGTGCTGTCGATGCTGATCTTCGGCGGCGAAACGCTGCACTATTTCTCGATTGCGCTGACCATCGGCATCTGCTTCGGGATTTACTCCTCGGTATTGGTTGCCAGCCCGATCGCCATGTGGCTCGGTGTTTCGCGCGAACACTTCATCAAGCAGAAGAAACACGTTGAGGGTGCCAACGAAGAGGGTGCGGTGGTTTGACAGCCTGAAGGCAGATAACAGAAAACGGAGGACAGGAAACTGCCTCCGTTTTTTATTGCCCAATACCTTTCCGAGGCACCATGATTTTTCCGATAACCGCTAGAATGCCTCTTTCTCTCTGAAGGAGTCTTGCATGAAAACCAGTCTGCACGGGGTTATTCCGCCGGTTCCCACGATCATTGGTGACGATGGGCGCTTCGATCCGGTTGGCATGGGGAAACTGATCGACCGGCTGTTGGCGTCCGAGATTAACGGCTTCCTTTTTCTCGGCAGCGCAGGCGAGTTTGCCCAGCTTTCCAACCCGGCACGCAAGGAAATCGCGGAATTCTGTGTGAAACGTGTCGCCGGGCGTCGTCCGGTGATTATCGGCACCGCTTCCTGCCATACCGAAGAAGTCATCGAACTCAGCAATCACGCGGCAGCCGTCGGTGCCGATGCGGTGATGGTTGTCAATCCCTATTATTTGCAGTTAAGCGATGAGCGCATCTACCAGCACTATCGCCAGATTGCCGGTGCAGCAAAGCTGCCGGTGCTGCTCTACAATTTTCCGGCACTCACCGGGCAGGATCTTTCTCCCGAACTGGTTCGTCGCCTGGCACTGGATTGTCCGAACATTGTCGGCATCAAGGATACCGTCGATTGCATGAGCCATATCCGTCGGATTATCCAGGAGGTCAAGGAATCGCGACCGGACTTCATGGTCTTCAGCGGCTATGACGAATATCTGCTTGATACCCTGTTGATCGGTGGTGACGGTGCCATTCCGGCGACTTCGAATTTCGCACCAGAGGTGACCTGTGGCATCTACCGTGCCTTCCGCGAGGGTGATCTGGCTGCTGCACAAAAGCAGTTGCTGCGTCTGGGCAAGCTGTCGCGCATGTACGTGATGGACAAACCCTTCACCGGACTGATCAAGGAGTCCATCCGGCTCTGCGGGCTGGATATATCGAACAAGGTCATTGCTCCAGGCAGCGCAGTTGTCGATGCCGCACAGCGGCAGGCATTGAAGGAAATTCTGATCAGTGCCGGGGTGCCGGTAGCCTGAATCACGCGCTTATTCACCGCAAAAGGGCAAAGGACGCAGAGTTCGGTTTTACACTGGAAAATCACTGACTTATCGGCTATCCTTGGGACGTGTCAACGGTTGATGTAGGATCGTTCCGCTCATGGTTCAGAGTGTCGCCAACAGTTTTAGCCCCAATCTTTACGGATTCGACAGTCTCGCGCCTGCGTCGCGGCAGTCGAAGGATGATGCTCGCACCGAAAAAACGCCCAAACGCGGTGAGTTGACGCCGGAGCAGCAGCGCCAGGTCGAGGCGCTGAAAAAACGGGACCGGGAAGTTCGGCAGCACGAACAGGCGCACCTTGCCGTTGGCCGGGATCTGGTGCTTGGCGGACCGTCCTACACTTATGAAACCGGTCCGGACAACAAGCAATACGCCGTGGCTGGCGAAGTGACGATTGATACCTCGCCCGGTCGTACGCCCGAAGAAACCATCCCCAAGGCCCAGCATATCCGTGAAACGGCGTTGGCCCCGGCAGAGCCTTCGCCGCAGGATCGCAGTGTGGCGGCCAAGGCCAGCAGCATGGAGAGCGAGGCGCGTCACGCCCTGATGCTGCAGCAGCGTGAGGAAAAGGCCCAGAGCACGCAGCTCTATCAGGGCGTGCAGCAGAATCGTGGCATGGCATCCAACGTCGGCAAATATCTTGATCTCTTTGCCTGACCCGGCTCAATAAATCCTGTTTTCGGCCGTTAGCTCCTGTAGATCTTCACGAATCATCAGGAGTCCTGCCATGAAAATTGCCGCTTCCGCCTTGCAGATGGACGCGCAACATGCCCGCGAGCAAAGGCATGAAATCCACGAAAGCATACGCTCCTTCCGTCGCCGTCCTGAACTGTCTTCGGGTGTGCCGGAGAATTCGTCGCGCCCGGCCAGCAAGGTGCAGATTTCCGATGCCGGCAAGGCGGCACAATCCGGGGCGGCTGATGCCATCCAGGCAGGTAAAGACATCGCCGAAAATGATCCGATGCTGCGTCTTCTCCGTGCCATGGTGGCCATGCTGACCGGGCGCGAGGTCAATATCACCCGCTGTGCGGCTTGCCCGGCAGCGCAGCAGGCCCAAACCGAGACAGGTTCGTCGGCCCCGGCCTTGCCGGAAGGATTTGCCGTCGAGGAATACCAGCGTTACGAAACATATGCCGAAAGTGAAGCCACCCAATTTTCTGCTCGTGGCGTGGTGCAGACCAGTGATGGCCAACAGATTGAATTTTCCCTGTCACTGGCGATGATGCGCAGCTACTACGAGGAGACCAGCACCACGATTCGTCAGGTCGTGCAGCGCCAGAAACAGGATCCGCTGGTACTCAACTTTGACGGTACGGCAGCGCAACTGACCCGCCAGCGTTTCAGCTTTGACCTCAACGCGGACGGCAAGGCCGACGAGGAAATCAATTTTGCCACCGGCGGCAGCGGTTTTCTGGCCTTCGACCGTAACGGCGACGGGCGGATCAATGACGGCACGGAATTGTTTGGCGTGGCCAGCGGCAACGGTTTTGCCGATCTGGCCCGGCTCGATGAAGATGGCAACGGCTGGATCGACGAAAACGATTCGGTTTGGGAAAAACTGCGCGTCTGGCGCAAAACGGAAGCCGGAGAAGACCGGCTGGCCACACTGCGAGAGGCCCAGGTCGGTGCCCTCAATCTGGCTAGCGTTGTTACCCCGTTCGAGCTCAAGAACGGTGCTCAGGAACTGCTTGGTCAGATTCGCAGCAGCGGCGTGTTTCTTGCCGAAAACGGTCGGGCAGGGACGATCCAGCAGGTCGATCTGACGGTGTAGTTTTACCTTTGTTTTTCACCGCAAAGGCGCAAAGAGCGCAAAGAAAAACAAGGGCTTGCCGGAAGCGTCTGAAGGTTTGGTCATTCACCTTTTGGGTGAGTGGGCAAAGGCCCATAAGCTTTTATTTCCTTTGCGATCTTTGTACCTTTGCACCTCTGCGGTGAGGATTTCAGGTTTAATCCGGCGCCAGTTCCAGATCGATCTTGCTGCCTCCGCTGCCCTGCACGGCAGGCGGGGCGGACTTGGTTAGCGCCTTGTTGGCTTCGCGCAGGCGGGCCAGAACCTTGGCGGTCAGCGCCTTGTTGAAGCGTTCGAGCAACTCGTCCGAACCGAGCTCCAGGGCCGAGCTGTTGATTTCGAGGAACAGGGTCGGTTCCAGCGTGACCACGGTCGCATGGCGTTTGTGGTCGCTCGGGTGCAGGTAGGTCATTTCACCGATCACCTCGCCTGCGCCGAGGCGGCACAGCGAACGGCCTTCAACCGATACTTCAACGAAGCCATTGATGATGATGCCGAAGAGACGGTTTGTTTCGCCTTCCCTGATCAGCGTCACCTTGCTGTCCAGATTGTGCCAGACGCAGATGCGCAGGACTTCCCATAGCTCGATATCCTCGAATTCGAGGAAGAATTCGAGTCGGCGCAACTTTTCGAAATGCGTCATATCCTGGACGGTTTCATCCTCGTCGAGGATCTGGTAGCGGACGGTCGAGAGATCCTTGGCGAATTCCGCGCCGTTGCGGTAGCGGCTGTAGAGGTCTTTTTCCAGGGCCTTGCGAATGATCGGGTCAAGCGCTGCTGGCAGGTTCGGGTTGAGGGCACAGACCGAGGGGATTTCCATGTTGACGATCTTGTACACCAGCGCGCCCTGATTGGCCGCCCGGTACGGCAGCCGCCCGGTCAGGAGCTGGAACAGCACGACGCCCAGCGAATAGAGATCGGTCTTCTGGTTCAGGGGATAGTTCTTGATCTGTTCGGGCGACATGTAAGCCGGCGACCCGACGCCCATGACGAAGGTCGAGTCGGTGTTCATGTCCTTTTTGATGTTGAGCGCCAGGCCGAAATCGGCAATTTTCGGGTTGTCGTCGGCGGTGACCATGATGTTCGCCGGTTTGATGTCCCGATGTACGACGCCCTGGCGGAAGGCGTGGTCAAGCGCCAGGCAGCATTTGAAGATGATGCCGATGGTGCGGTGCATCGGCAGCAGCTTGTTGATCGCGCAATAGTCTTCGAGCGAGGTGCCTTCCACGTATTCCATCACGATCCAGGCCCGGTCAGACTCGATCACCGCATCATAAATTTTGACAATGTTCGGGTGATCAAGCCGACGCCCGGTCGCGCCTTCGGTCTGGAAAAGCTTGCGCAGACGCCGCGACATGGCGGCGTTGTCCTCATTGAAGCGAATCAGCTTGACGGCGACCGGATGGCCCCGGTCCGGATCATTGGCCAGATAGACGACCGCCGTGGCTCCCTTGCCCAAGGTCTTGATGATCTCGTATTTGCCGATTTTTTCCATGATGCCGAATTCTCGCTCCTGTTTGCGTCAAGCATTGGCATTTTTACTTTTCAGTACAAGGATATAACAACCAGCTCAAATAAACACAAGGCAGCTCTTGAAATCGGAAAAACTGTCCCAAGTTAGGCAGGGTTTTCCTGGAGACCAACACTATGCAAGAACTCGAAAAGGATATGAACGCCGTTCCCGCCCCGGAAAGCGGGCCTGAAATAGTTGCCGAAGGCACGGTCGATAGCACGCCGAGCGTGGAAGAACAGTTCCGCGAAGCCGTGCTCAAGGCCGAAGAGCATCACGATGCCTGGCTGCGCGCCAAGGCGGAGACTGAAAACGTCCGCCGCCGTGCGCAGGAGGATATCGCCAAAGCCTCCAAATTTGCCATCGAACGCTTTGCCGGAGAATTGCTGGCTGTGGTCGATAGTCTGGATGCGGCGCTGGCCGTCGAAAATCCCGGTGTCGATAGCCTGCGGGCCGGCACCGAACTGACGCTCAAACAACTGCTTGCTGCGTTTGAAAAATCCGGGCTGAAGCAGATCAACCCGCAGGGCGAGAAATTCGACCCGAACTTCCATCAGGCGATCAGCATGGTGCCCTCCGATCAGGAGCCGAACACCATCGTCACCGTGTTGCAGAAGGGTTACCTGATCGCCGAACGGGTGCTGCGCCCGGCGCTGGTCATGGTCGCGCAAGAGAAATCTTGAAAACTGCACAAGGCACCCCCATTTAGAGTACGTCAGCCGGAACGAAAACACCGGCATCCACAAATTCAATGTAAAGGACATTCAAAATGAGCAAAATTATCGGTATCGACCTGGGGACGACCAACTCCTGCGTTTCCGTCATGGAAGGCGGCAGCCCGAAGGTCATTGAAAATCTGGAAGGCGCGCGCACCACGCCGTCGATCGTCGCTTACACCGAGGACGGTGAAATCCTCTGCGGCGCACCGGCCAAACGGCAGGCCGTGACTAACCCGAAGAACACCCTGTTTGCGGTGAAGCGGCTGATTGGCCGCCGTTTCGACGAAAAGGAAGTGCAGAAGGACATCGGCCTGATGCCTTTCAAGATCCTCAAGGCTGACAACGGCGACGCCTGGGTGGAAGTACGCGGCAACAAGATTGCCCCGCCGCAGGTTTCCGCCGAAGTGCTGCGCAAGATGAAAAAGACCGCCGAAGATTATCTCGG
>CAYMYD010000072.1:0-8265 GCA_964394535.1 uncultured Propionivibrio sp.
TGTTCCCGCTGGAAGAGGGCGAAAAGATCAGCGCCATCCTCTCGATCAAGGAATTCGTCGAAGACCGTTTCGTCTTCATGTGTACCGCGCAGGGAACGGTCAAGAAAACCCCGCTCTCTGACTTCTCCAACCCGCGCAAGGCCGGCATCATCGCCGTGGCACTGGACGAGGGCGATTATCTGATCGGGGTCGAAATCACCAGCGGTACGCAGGATATCGTCCTGGTTTCCGATGCCGGCAAGGCGGTCTGGTTCGATGAGGAAGACGTTCGCCCGATGGGCCGTACCGCGCGCGGCGTGCGTGGCATGAGGCTGGGCGAGGGGCAACAGGTGCTCTCCCTGCTGGTGGCGGAAAACCATCAGGAAAGCGTGCTGGTGGCGACTGAAAACGGCTTCGGCAAACGGACCGTGCTCGCCGACTTCCGCCATTCCGGACGCGGTACGCAGGGCGTGATCGCCATTGCCGCCAGCGAACGCAACGGCAAGGTGGTCGCTGCCCGTCTGGTCAAGGACGAGGACGAAATCATGCTGATCACCACTGGCGGCGTCCTGATCCGCACCCGCGTCAGCGAGATTCGCGAGTTGGGCCGCGCCACGCAGGGCGTGACGCTGATCGCACTCGATGAAGGCGAAAAGCTGGCCAGCCTGGAAAAAATCGTCGAAACCGAGGAAGAGAACGGCGAAAACGGTGAAAACGGCGAAGCGTGAGCCTATGCAGCAAATTTCCCGTATTCGTGCCGAAATCGACGACATTGACGCCCGCCTGCTCGAACTGCTGAACCGGCGTGCGGCCTGTGCCCAGGAAGTGGGCGAGATCAAGGCAGCGCATGGCGAAGCGGGCTTTGTCTATCGCCCCGAGCGCGAAGCGCAAATTCTGCGCCGAATCAGCGAAATGAACGCCGGGCCATTGCCGGACGAGAGCCTCACCGTGCTTTACCGTGAAATCATCTCGGCCTGCCGCGCCCTCGAAAAAAAACCTGCCGTGGCTTTTCTCGGCCCGCAGGGAACCTTTTCCGAAAGCGCGATGCGCAAGCATTTTGGCCATGCTGTCGAAGGCTTGCCGCAAACCTCGATTGACGACATCTTCCGGGCGGTGGAATCCGGTCGCGCCGATCATGCCGTGGTTCCCACTGAAAACTCGACCGGCGGCAGTATCGGGCATACGCTGGATCTGCTGCTCTCAACGCCGCTCAGCATTTGTGGTGAAGTGCTGCTGCGTATTCATCAGAACCTGCTCTCCAACGAAACTGCGCTCGAACGGATCACTCAGGTCTATTCCCATGCGCAATCGCTGGCGCAGTGTCATGGTTGGCTGAATGAGCATTTGCCGCAGGCCCGACGCGTTTCCGTGGAAAGCAACGCACAGGCGGTCCGACTCGCTGCTGCCGAAGCAGGCAGTGCGGCGATTGCCGGTGTCCTAGCAGCGGAACGCTATCATTTGCCGGTTCTCGCAGAAAAAATAGAGGACGAAGCGAACAACACCACGCGCTTCATCGTTCTGGGGCGAGAGGAAACCGCTCCCTCCGGACGTGACAAGACCTCGCTGATCATGTCGGCACCCAACCGTACCGGTTCGTTGCACGATCTGCTGGCACCGTTCGCGGCGGCAGGTGTCTCGCTGACCCGACTGGAATCTCGTCCGGCGCGACATACCTTGTGGGAATACCTGTTCTACGTCGATGTCGAAGGTCATCGCAACGCCCCGCCGCTGGTCACCGCGCTCTCCGAACTGGCCAAAAGTGCCGCGTATCTCAAGCTGCTGGGTTCGTATCCGGCAGCCGTTGACTGAAAGAGAGAAGGGGGAGAAGGGGGAAGGGTGCGCCGCTACATTTTTTCGGCTTGTGGCTGGTAAAAACCTCGTTTATTTCCGCAGAATCATCGCCAACAAATGGTTTTACCCTTCTCCCTTCTCCCTTCTCCCTTCCCCCTTCCCAAGCAAAACCTCCGGAAGCTTGAGTCGCAAGTGGTAGACTATGCCACTTTCGTTTCCCCGTAAAAAAGGAATTGCCATGTCTCTCTGCGATTACGCCATGCCCTACGTCCGTGCCATCTCGCCCTACCTGCCGGGCAAGCCGATTACCCAACTGGCACGGGAAATGGGGATTCCGGTCGAGCGCATCGTCAAGCTTGCGTCCAACGAAAACCCGCTGGGGATCAGCCCCAAGGCCAAACTGGCGATTGAAAAGGCGGTGGCCTCGCTGGAACGCTATCCCGATGATTTCGAACTCAAGGCTGCTGTCGCCGAACATACCGGCATGGGGCGCGAGCGCATCGTGCTGGGTAACGGCTCGAACGATCTCCTGGATATCCTCGCCCGGGTCTTTCTGGCGCCAGGACGTTCGGCGGTCTATGCGCAATACGCCTTTGCTGTCTATCCGCTGGCGACGATTTCCGCCGGGGGAGAGCCGATTGCTGTCCCGGCGCTGAATTTCGGCCATGACCTCGACGCCATGCGCGCGGCGATTCGTCCGGACACGCGACTCGTCTGGATGGCCAATCCGAACAATCCGACCGGCACCTTCATTCCCTACCCGGTACTCAAGGCTTTCCTGCAAAGCCTGCCCAAGGAGGTGGTAGTGGTGCTCGACGAAGCCTACAACGAGTATATTCCGGCGGCAGAACACGTTGACACCACGCCCTGGGTCAATGAATTCCCGAACCTCGTGCTGACACGTACTTTCTCGAAAATTTATGGACTGGCCGGTCTGCGCGTCGGTTACGCCCTCGCTTCGGCAGAAGTGGCCGATTTGATGAACCGTATCCGCCAGCCCTTCAACTGCAACAATCTGGCACTGGCCGCCGCGACGGCAGCGCTGGGCGATCATGAATTTCTGGCGCGCAGCCATGACTCGAATCGTGTCGGCATGGCGCAGATTGTCGATGGCGTGAAACGCCTGGGACTCGATCATATTCCTTCGCTCGGCAACTTTGTTTGCATCAAGCCGGGCGATGCGGCGGCGGTCAATCAGAAACTGCTCAAACAGGGCGTCATCGTCCGTCCCATCGCCGGTTACGGTCTGCCTGACTGGTTGCGTGTGACCATCGGCAATGAAGTTGAAAACCAGCGCTTCCTTGAGGCGCTGGAAGTGGCACTGGGATAGTCGTTCTTCAAGCCATGAGTCAATCTCCCGAGTTCGAGAAAATCGTCATCTTCGGCGTGGGGCTGATTGGCGGCTCGTTTGCTCTGGCGCTGAAGGCTGTCGGGCAGGTCGGGGAGCTTGTCGGCTTCGGGCGCAGCCTTGCCACACTGACACAGGCGATTGATCTGGGCCTGATTGACCGGGTGGGCATCAACGCCGGGCAGGAAGTTGCTGATGCCGATCTCGTCCTGCTGGCGACGCCGGTCGGCCAGATGCCTGACATCATGGAGCGTATCGCCCCGTATCTGGGTCCGCAAACCGTGGTGACCGACGGTGGCAGCACCAAATCCGATGTCGTTGCGGCCGTACGCGAGTTTTTTGGTGACAAGGCCGGGCAGTTTGTTCCGGCACATCCGATCGCCGGAGCCGAAAACAGCGGTGCGGCGGCAGCGAGTGCCGCGCTTTACCAGCACAAGAAAGTGGTGCTGACGCCCTTGCCGGCAAATTCGGTACTGAACGTTGCCCGGGTGCGCTCTGCCTGGGAGTGGTGCGGTGCCGAGATTCACGAACTCACGCCGGAAGCGCATGACCGGGTTTTTGCTGCCGTCAGTCACCTGCCGCATTTACTGTCGTTTGCGCTGGTGCATGATCTGGCACAACGCGAGGGGAGCGAGCAGTTCTTCCGTTTTGCCGCCAGCGGCTTCCGGGACTTTACGCGCATCGCCGCCAGCCACCCGGAAATGTGGCGCGACATCTGTCTTGCCAACCGCGCAGCCCTGCTCGAAGAACTCGACCGCTACCGCGCCCGGCTTGATGTGTTACGGGAAGATTTGTCCCGAGGGGATGGAGCGGCGCTGGCCGCAGGTTTTGATGTGGCACGGAAGGCTCGAAGGGCGTGGTCGGAAAGCGGACAAGGCTGATTCAATCCTTATAAACCACATTAACAATATACCCTAACTGATTGTTTTAAATAAAATATAGGCTTTGCATGATTCCAGTGATTGCAATTGATGGCCCTTCGGCTTCCGGGAAGGGAACCGTGGCGGCGCGGGTGGCGGCGGTGCTGGGCTGGCATTATCTCGATTCGGGCGCCTTGTACCGACTGGCGGCGCTGGCGGCGCAGCGTGCCGGTGTGGCGTGGAGCGACGAGGCTGCGGTAGCCGCCGTTGCGGCTGCGCTTGATGTACGCTTTGGCGAAGACTCGATTCTCCTGTCCGGCGTCGAGGTGAGCGAGGCGATTCGCCAGGAAGACATTTCTTCCGGCGCGTCGAAGATCGCCGCCCTGCCGCTGGTCCGCGAAGCACTGCTGGCCCGGCAGCGGGAATTCCGCCAGGCACCCGGACTGGTCGCCGACGGCCGCGATATGGGTTCGGTGGTCTTTCCCGATGCGCAAACCAAGATTTTTTTAACTGCCAGCGTCGAAATTCGCGCGCAAAGACGTTATAAGCAGTTGATCGAGAAAGGAATCGCTGCTAACATCCAGCCTCTTTTGCTGGATTTGCGCGAGCGTGACGAACGCGATAGCAGACGGAGTGTCGCGCCGCTCCGGCAAAGTGAAGATGCCCATTTGCTTGATACGTCCAGTCTGACCATCGCCCAGGCGGTGAATCAGATCCTGGCTTGGCATGGCGTGGGCAGTTAGTTGTTTGTAGCAGGGGCAGGGGGAATGTTTCCGTTTGCCCATCGGAGATCTTCTGACCACTTTCCGGTCGGGGGTCAATTTTTAACTTGAACCCGCTTCATGCGGTTACCTCTTTTAACCACTTTAACCCCTATGTCAGCTAATCCCACCATGCAGGAAAGTTTTGCCGATCTCTTTGAAGCCAGCCTCACGCGCCAGGAAATGCGCCAAGGTGAGGTCATCACCGCCGAGATCGTGCGTAT
Organism: uncultured Propionivibrio sp.; assembly: GCA_964394535.1. Taxonomy (GTDB): domain Bacteria; phylum Pseudomonadota; class Gammaproteobacteria; order Burkholderiales; family Rhodocyclaceae; genus Propionivibrio. The sequence continues at coordinate 4,964 of CAYMYD010000072.1, forward strand.
CGATCAGAACTTCGTCGTCGTCAATGCCGGCCTCAAGTCTGAAAGCTATATCGAACGCGAAGAATTTTTGAACGACCAGGGCGAACTCGAAGCCAACGTTGGTGACTTCATTCAGGTTGCCATCGAACAACTCGAAAACGGTTTTGGCGAGACCCGTCTCTCGCGTGAACGCGCCAAGCGCGTGGCCGCCTGGAACTTCCTCGAAGAAGCCCTCAATCAGGGTAGCCTGGTTACCGGTACGATCACCGGCAAGGTCAAGGGCGGTCTCACCGTCATGACCAACAGCGTCCGCGCCTTCCTGCCCGGCTCGCTGGTCGATATGCGCCCGGTCAAGGATACCTCGCCGTATGAAGGCAAGACCTACGAATTCAAGGTCATCAAGCTCGACCGCAAACGCAATAACGTCGTTGTTTCCCGCCGTGCCGTGCTGGAAGCCTCGGTCGGTGAAGAGCGCGAAGCGCTGCTTGCCAACCTCAAGGAAGGCTCGATCATCAAGGGCGTGGTCAAGAACATCACCGATTACGGCGCCTTCGTCGACCTCGGTGGCATCGACGGCCTGCTGCACATTACCGATCTCGCCTGGCGCCGTGTTCGCCACCCGTCGGAAGTGCTGGCCGTGGGCGACGAAGTCCAGGCCAAGATCCTCAAGTTCGACCAGGACAAGAACCGCGTTTCGCTCGGTCTCAAGCAACTGGGCGAAGATCCGTGGGTCGGCATTGCCCGCCGCTACCCGCAAGGCACCCGCATGTTCGGCAAGGTTACCAATCTGACCGATTACGGCGCATTCGTCGAAATCGAACAGGGCATCGAAGGGCTGGTGCACGTCTCCGAAATGGACTGGACCAACAAGAACGTTCATCCTTCCAAGGTTGTGCAACTGGGTGACGAAGTCGAAGTGATGATCCTCGAAATCGACGAGGAACGTCGCCGCATTTCGCTCGGCATGAAGCAGTGCTCGCCGAATCCGTGGGACGATTTCGCCATGAACCATAAGAAGGGCGACAAGGTCAGCGGCGCGATCAAGTCGATCACCGACTTTGGCGTGTTCATCGGTCTGCCGGGCGGCATCGACGGTCTGGTGCACCTCTCCGACCTCTCCTGGTCGACGCCGGGCGAAGAAGCCATCCGCAACTTCAAGAAGGGTGACGAAGTCGAAGCCGTGGTGCTGGCTATTGATACCGAGAAAGAGCGTATCTCGCTGGGCATCAAGCAACTCGACGGCGACCCCTACACCGCCTTCATCGCCACCCACGACAAGAACGCCATCGTCAAGGGCACGATCAAGTCGGTCGATGCACGCGGTGCCGTGGTCGCGCTGGACGGCGAGATGGAAGCCTATCTGCGCGCCTCCGAGGTCTCGCGTGAGCGGATCGACGATCTGACCAAGGTCTACAAGGAAGGCGATGCCGTCGAAGCGATGATCATCAACATCGATCGCAAGACCCGCTCGATCAACCTGTCGATCAAGGCCAAGGATCAGGCTGAACAGCAGGAAGCCATGCAGAAGTTCTCGGCTGAAAGCAACGTCAGTTCGGGTACAACCAACCTCGGGGCATTGTTGAAAGCCAAGTTGAACAACCCGCAATAAGGTTCCCAGCATGACCAAGTCAGATCTCATTGCCCGTCTGGCAGAACGGTTTCCTCAGCTGGTTGCCAAGGATGCCGATTTTGCGGTCAAGATGATTCTCGATGCGATGTCCGAGGCCCTGGTCAAAGGGGATCGTATCGAGATTCGCGGTTTCGGCAGCTTCTCACTGAACTACCGGCCGCCGCGTGTCGGCCGCAACCCAAAATCCGGAGAAAAGGTTGATGTCCCCGAAAAATGGGTTCCGCACTTCAAGGCCGGCAAGGAACTGCGTGAGCGTGTCGATAATGCGCTCAAGGCGGGATGAGTTGAACTGAAGCGCCATGGGCGGCAACCTTGTTGCCGCCCATTTTCATTTATGGAGTCCGCGATATTGCCGGATTGACTCCTCCCTTTCCGGGGTTTTCAGGATGATCGAATTCGAGTACTGGCAACTGTTGTTTTTCCCACTGTTTTTCATTCTCGGCTGGGCGGCGGCGCGGATTGATATCCGCCATCTGGTCAAGGAGTCACGAGCCTTGCCTCGCTCGTATTTCCAGGGCCTGAATTTCCTGCTCAACGAGCAGCCTGACCGGGCCATCGAGGCGTTTGTCGACGCCGTCAAGGTCGATCCACAAACCGTCGAATTGCATTTCGCCCTGGGCAGTCTGTTTCGCCGTCGTGGCGAAACCGAGCGTGCCATCCGCATGCACCAAAGCCTCGTCGAACGCGACGATCTGCCACAAGAGCTCAAGTTGCAGGCAATGGCCGCGCTCGGGCAGGATTTTCTGAAAGCCGGTCTGCTGGACCGGGCCGAAGCCGTTTTTGAGAAATTGCGCGTCTCGCCATTAGCCGAAGAAGCCAAGCGCAATCTTCTGGAAATCTATCAGCTCGAAAAAGACTGGAGCAAGGCCATCGCCATTGCCGCCGAATTGCCTGAAGTGGCGACCCAGAAGGAGGTCGCCGAGTACTACTGCGAACTGGCAGCGGCCGAACTGATCCGCTCGCGTCCCGAACAGGCGGCCTCCCATTTGCAGACCGCGCTGGAAAAAAACCGCAAATGCGTGCGCGCCAGCCAGTTGCAGGGCGATATCGCGGTGCAGCAGGAACGTTTTCTTGACGCCATCGCCTGCTGGCAGCGCATCGAACAGCAGGACCCGACCTATCTGGCACTGGTCGCGCAGCGCCTGCTCGACGCCTTCCGCAAGCTGGAACGACGTGACGAAGGGCTGCAACTGTTGCGCGGTTATCTCGAACGTTATCCCTCGCTGGATTTGCTTGACGTGGTCTTTCGTCTCGTGCTGGAGAGCGAAGGGGTCGAGGCTGCCTACGCCCTGGTGCGCGACGAACTGAAACGCAATCCGACACTGCTCGGTCTCGACAAACTGATTGAAGCACGTCTGCTGACCGCCACACCGGAAATGCGTGCCGATCTGGATCTTTCCCGGAGCATCGTGCAGGGCTATACTCGTCGTTTGGCCCGTTATCGCTGCGACTGTTGCGGCTTCAAGGTGCGCCAGTTCTATTGGCGTTGCCCGGCGTGTGGTGGCTGGGAAACCTACTCGCCGAGACGTACCGAGGAGTTTGACCTGACACCTTGAATCCTCTGCACACGGTTTTACCCTTCTCCCTTCCCACGGTCACTTTAGTCCGTGATTATTTGGGCAAAATCCGTTAGAATCGACGCCTTTCTGGCTGATTGAACACAGGGTGCCTGTTGGTGCCCTTTTTTCTGGTA